>NZ_JAUCDY010000027.1:0-1198 GCF_030362935.1 Thiopseudomonas acetoxidans | reverse complement strand
GGTAATCCCCCCGAAAAATAGCAGTGCTCATAAGTAGAATTTTCCATAAGCTATACGCAAGGAGATTCTGCATGAAAAAATCACGATTTACCGACAGCCAAATCCTCTCAGTTTTAAAACAAGCCGAAAACGGCGTGCCAGTTCCTGAACTGTGTCGCGAACATGGCATGAGCAGCGCCACCTTTTACAAGTGGCGTACTAAGTATGGTGGAATGGACGCTTCAATGATGACCCGTTTAAAGGAGCTTGAGGAAGAAAATCGTCGACTCAAGAAAATGTACGCTGAGGAGCGTTTGAAAGCCGACATTCTTAAGGAAGCCATCGAAAAAAAGTGGTAAAGCCATCTCGACGTCGTGAGATGGCACAACGAGCCGTTAATGAAAAAGCTATCAGTATACGTTTAGCGTGTTGGATTTTTAGCATCAGTGAAACCTGTTATCGCTATCAAACCAAACTCGGCCATCAAAACGCTGAAATTGCTGACTGGCTGATTCGTCTGACAGACAGACGTAAAAACTGGGGCTTTGGTTTGTGCTTTCTATATTTGCGCAACGTGAAGGGCTTTAGCTGGAACCACAAGCGTGTTTACCGTATATATCGAGAACTTGAGCTGAATCTACGTATTAAGCCTAGAAGGCGCTTAGTGCGTGAGAAACCACAACCTCTGGCCGTTCCTGACGCTATTAATGTCAGTTGGTCAATGGATTTTATGCATGATCAGCTTAGTGATGGTCGTAATTACCGACTCTTGAATGTCATAGATGACTTTAATCGCGAAGGCTTATGCATCGAAGTTGACCTATCACTACCGGCAGAGCGCGTGATCCGTACACTGGATCAGATTATTGAATGGCGCGGCAAACCCTGTTCAATTCGCTGTGACAATGGGCCAGAATATATCAGCGGAAAGCTAGGTGCTTGGGCAGCTAAACATGATATTAAGCTTAACTTTATTCAGCCTGGTAATCCGCAGCAGAATGCTTATATAGAACGCTACAATCGAACTGTTCGTTATGACTGGCTCGCTCAGCATTTATTTGAGAGCATAGCCGCTGTTCAAGATTATGCTACTCAATGGCTCTGGCACTACAATAATGAACGACCTAATATGGGGCTTGGTGGTATTACCCCTAAACAAAAGTTGGCCATAGTGGCCTAACATCTACTTTTGAACCCTGTTACAAATGGGGGGATTACC
>NZ_JAUCDY010000026.1:0-1458 GCF_030362935.1 Thiopseudomonas acetoxidans | reverse complement strand
TGGAATGCACCCCATTTATTGGACTGCGTTTACACAATTGTTTTCATACTTGAGTCTGTATTGTACGGGGCTCATTTTTAAATCCAAGCGAATCCGCTTCTCGTTATAGTAATGCATATACTCGCTGATTTCGGCGGTTAAGCTTTCTTCAGTCTCTCCTTCAAAGCGACTAAAAAACTCGTTCTTAAAAGTCGCAAAAAAACTTTCCATAGCGGCATTGTCCCAACAGTTGGCTTTGCGGGACATGCTTTGCTGTATGTGCGCATTTTTGAGGGCTTCTTTAAAGTCAGACATCCGATAATGCCAGCCCTGGTCAGAGTGCAGCATAGGCTGCTTACCTTGTTGTATCTTAGGTAGTGCTTGGTCGAGCATATCTTTTACCATGCTATACCTTGGACGCTTAACCAGCGTGTAGGTAATGACTTCTTTGTTAAACAAGTCCAGCAGCACTGATAAATAGTACTTCTGACCCTTAAACCTGAACTCGGTAACATCCGTAACGAACCTCTCATACGGTGCGTCCACATTGAACTGACGATTGAGTATGTTATCAACAGGCGTGCCCGCAGCGACACCACCATAAGAGTTGTATCTACGTTTTGGTCTGATAGCTTTCAGCCCCATGCTACGCATCAAACGCAGCACCTTTTTATGGTTTACGTTAACGTCATCAAGGTGCAAGTCGTAGGTGATTCTCCGGTAACCATAGAGCTTGTAATGCGTCTCAAAAAGTTTTTTTATACGCACTCTCAAGCTTGCGTTTTCCTCGGGTTGTCGCAATTGCTTCAACTGATAGAAAAATGTGCTGCGCGCTAAGTTCGCGATCTTTAGCAGCGTCTGCAGTGCGTGTGTGCGCCTTAACTCATCAACAATTAACGTTTTTTCTTTGTTGCTGATTTTTTGTTGCGAATTAAGGCATCCAGCTTTTTTAGGTAAGCAACCTCCGCACGCAGGTAGTCAATTTCCTCTTGCTTCTGTGCAAGAAGCAGCTCTTCTGGTGTAGAAGGCTTTTTAGAATTAGCCTTTTGAGGGGGATGAGTTTTGGCAGCCACACGTTCACCTTTAGACTTCAACGCATCAAGACCGCCTTGCACATACTCTTTTTGCCAGCGGTCTATGGTGCTATTACCGCCTAGATTGAATAATGCTGTGGCGGCTTTTTTGGTTAGATTTTTCGCTTGCATTGTCTTAAGGACAGAAAGCTTAAAGTCCTTAGTATAGCGAGTTGTTACGCTGTGCTTAACCTTAAAGGCTGCTTTGCCGTGCTCTTGGTAACGTCGAGCCCAAGAGCAAAGAGTACTGCGGCATAAATTGTTTTGTTGGGAGTACTGCGTGGCATTTAAACCACTGGCCAGAAACCCCTGAACCGCTTTTAACTGAAAGCGGCTGTCATGTTTCGGTTTAGACATAGCTTCATCTCCTAGAGTTGAAGCAGTCCAACTTTAGGGGGGCATTCCA
>NZ_JAUCDY010000025.1:0-2008 GCF_030362935.1 Thiopseudomonas acetoxidans | reverse complement strand
TTTTTATTTGGCGCTTGACGATGACCTACTCTCACATGGGGAGACCCCACACTACCATCGGCGATGCATCGTTTCACTACTGAGTTCGGAATGGATTCAGGTGGTTCCAATGCTCTATGTTCGTCAAGCAATTCAGTTGAGAAGCCGCGGTACGTGCTGTTGCAGGCGGTGCGTCCTCTCCAATTCAGACCTGTGATAAAGTTTAAAACGGTTTGTTTTGCAGTTCAACAAATTTTCGGTTGATGTAACTAACAACATACACACCAAATTACTTGGGTGTTATATGGTCAAGCCTCACGGGCAATTAGTATTGGTTAGCTCAACGCCTCACAGCGCTTACACACCCAACCTATCAACCTTGTAGTCTTCAAGGGCCCTTTAGAGAGCTTAAAGCTCTAGTGAGATCTCATCTTGAGGCGCGCTTCCCGCTTAGATGCTTTCAGCGGTTATCGCTTCCGAACTTAGCTACCCGGCAATGCCACTGGCGTGACAACCGGAACACCAGAGGTTCGTCCACTCCGGTCCTCTCGTACTAGGAGCAGCCCCTCTCAAATCTCAAACGTCCACGACAGATAGGGACCGAACTGTCTCACGACGTTCTAAACCCAGCTCGCGTACCACTTTAAATGGCGAACAGCCATACCCTTGGGACCGGCTTCAGCCCCAGGATGTGATGAGCCGACATCGAGGTGCCAAACACCGCCGTCGATATGAACTCTTGGGCGGTATCAGCCTGTTATCCCCGGAGTACCTTTTATCCGTTGAGCGATGGCCCTTCCATACAGAACCACCGGATCACTAAGACCTACTTTCGTACCTGCTCGACTTGTTGGTCTCGCAGTTAAGCGCGCTTTTGCCTTTATACTCTACGACCGATTTCCGACCGGTCTGAGCGCACCTTCGTACTCCTCCGTTACTCTTTAGGAGGAGACCGCCCCAGTCAAACTACCCACCATACACTGTCTTCGATCCGGATAACGGACCTGAGTTAGAACCTCAAAGTTGCCAGGGTGGTATTTCAAGGTTGGCTCCACTGCAACTGGCGTCGCAGTTTCAAAGCCTCCCACCTATCCTACACAAACAACTTCAAAGTCCAGTGCAAAGCTATAGTAAAGGTTCACGGGGTCTTTCCGTCTTGCCGCGGATACACTGCATCTTCACAGCGATTTCAATTTCACTGAGTCTCGGGTGGAGACAGCGCCGCCATCGTTACGCCATTCGTGCAGGTCGGAACTTACCCGACAAGGAATTTCGCTACCTTAGGACCGTTATAGTTACGGCCGCCGTTTACTGGGGCTTCGATCAAGAGCTTCGCTTACGCTAACCCCATCAATTAACCTTCCAGCACCGGGCAGGCGTCAGACCCTATACGTCCTCTTTCGAGTTTGCAGAGTCCTGTGTTTTTAATAAACAGTCGCAGCGGCCTGGTATCTTCGACTAGTAAAGGCTTACGTAGTAAATACTTAACCCTCACCAGCGCACCTTCTCCCGAAGTTACGGTGCCATTTTGCCTAGTTCCTTCACCCGAGTTCTCTCAAGCGCCTTGGTATTCTCTACCCGACCACCTGTGTTGGTTTGGGGTACGGTTCCTAGTTATCTGAAGCTTAGAAGATTTTCTTGGAAGCATGGCATCAACCACTTCGCATTCTAAAGAACGCTCGTCATCAGCTCTCGGCATTAACAAGTGTCCGGATTTACCTAAACACTCTGCCTACCACCTTAAACAGGGACAACCAACGCCCTGATGGCCTAGCCTTCTCCGTCTCTCCATCGCAATAACTAGAAGTACAGGAATATTAACCTGTTTCCCATCGATTACACTTTTCAGTCTCACCTTAGGGGCCGACTCACCCTGCGTCGATTAACGTGGCGCAGGAAACCTTGGTCTTTCGGCGTGGGAGTTTTTCACTCCCATTATCGTTACTCATGTCAACATTCGCACTTCTGATACCTCCAGCAAGCTTCTCAACTCACCTTCACAGGCTTACAGAACGCTCCTCTACCGCAC
>NZ_JAUCDY010000024.1:0-4398 GCF_030362935.1 Thiopseudomonas acetoxidans | reverse complement strand
CTCATCGTCAAACTCCTTTCGTTTAGCTTAAAAGAAATTCTACGAGTAATCTGTATTATTTTACGGGGTAGTTACAAGTGCAAGCCCATATCCAAGAGAGTGTTGAAGCCTTATCAGGCTTTGCTGCTATTGCTAAGCGCTTAGGTGTGAAAAAAAATACCATTACGGCGATTCAGAAAATATTAGATGCGTGTCGTAAAGAGAATAGTGTATTGCTGCGGTAGCTGGTTTAAGAGCGGTACGTCGTTTAGTGTGCTGCTCAAATTGAGTCAAGAGGATGAGGTGCAAAATACGGAAATGAGCCGTTTTATTCCACAGCAAATCCGTGAGCATGCGCTTGATAATCTCGAATACTGGGGCTGTGTGCCAGGCGGAAGTGAGCATTCTTGAACCTAGGCATGCTCCTCTCTGACAGTTTCCTGCTAGCAGGCTTGCCAAAAATAAAATTACCCAACCTTGTTTGTTTGACCGAAATACTTTACATTTAAAGCCCTTTATGCGGTTTTGACAAGTATATTGTACATATTATGGACTTCTACTCACTAGCTAAACAGGTTCGCGATCTGCGTAAAGAGCAGGGTATTTCCCAGGTGTTGATGGCTGAACACTTGCAGATTTCGCGTGCCACCCTGAGCGCGTTTGAAACGGGGCGTGCGGGTGATATTGGCTTAAAAAAGGTCATCGCCATGTTGGATTATTTGGGTTATGAGTTAAATCTGCGCGAAAAATCCCCTTTCCCTACCTTTGAAGAGCTACTCGATGCCCAGTGAGTTAAGGGTGCTGGTGCAACAGCAGGCGGCTGGACGGTTGCTATACGAGCAGGGAAGCTATGTGTTCAGTTATGACCACGACGTAGCCGCAGAGCAGTTTGTCTCCTTAACGATGCCGGTACGTAAGCGTGATCTGGTGCATAACCAGCTGCATCCTATCTTTCAAATGCATTTGCCAGAAGGGTATTTGCTGGCGTTGCTTAAACGGCATTATTCTAAATTAACCACTAATGATGATTTTGGTCTGCTGCAGCTCATGGCTCAGGGGATTCGTGGCCGCATACAGTATTCAAATGCGGTCCAAGCTAAGCCATCACTAACCCTTGATGAGCTTTTGCAGCCTAAAAATGATGCGCTATTTGCAGAGTTGGTCGAGCGCTTTGCCTTGCAGTCGGCAGTTAGCGGTGTGCAGCCTAAGGTGCTTGCACAGGTCGTCAATAAAGCCACTTTGCAGCTAGAGCATTACATAGTTAAATCTTGGGGAGCTGAGTATCCGGAATTGGCTTTAAATGAATACTGGTGCATGAAAGTGTTGCAGCAAGCGGGTGTGCCAGTGCCGGAGTTTTATATTTCAGATGACGCTGCGCTTTTTGTCATGCGACGTTTTGATATTACGGCGTCTGGAGGTTATTTAGGCTTTGAGGATATAGCCGTGCTGCAGGCGCGAGGACGTGAGCAAAAGTATGAGGGCAGCTATGAGCAAATGGTTAAAACCCTGAATGTATTTGTCTCGCCACAGCATAGAATCAATGCCATGCAGCAGTTTTTTAAAATGATGGTGCTCAATCTCGCTTTGCAAAACGGGGATGCGCATTTAAAAAACTTTGGCGTGCTTTATACCGATATCGATAATATTTGGCTGGCTCCTGCTTATGATGTTATTAGCACCACAGCCTATATTCGTCATGACAGTATGGCTTTAACGCTTATGGGTAGCCGTAAATGGTGGCAGCGCAAGCATGTAATTCAGTTTGGAGTGCAGGTGTGTGGATTAAGCAGCAAGCAAGCCAATAATTTATATGACGAGTGTGAAGCAGCCAAAAAACAGGTAGCCAAAGAGGTGCGTCAAGCATTAACAGGGTTGAAAAAAACTGAGCAACATGAGGTTTTGCAGCATCTATTGTTGCTTCTAGAGCGCGTCGATGGATAGGTCTTAAAGCTGTTTTATTGTGGGTTGAGCGTGTTTTTCAGTACCGACAAATCAACGCCCATTTCCCGCAATACGCTACGCAAGCTGTAGATGAGCTTTTGTAGCGTGCTGCAAGGTGATTTGATGCTCAAGCGGCACGGCTTATTCGATGTTTTGCACCTGATCATTGAGTAGTGGGCTAGTTCCTAACAAACTCAATAAGTTATCAAAAATAAACCGTTCAAAAATGCCTGTTTGCCCACCAAGCTGCCCACCACTTGCCTATGGCTTTTACTAAATCTTAGTGGTTAGCAATGGAAAAACAGTGCCGTTTTGAAAGGCTTTATCGAGTAATTTTTTTCAAAACCTCATCCACTTATAGATACAATAATATCCATTTTATGCTTTATTTCGCTATAATGGCCATAACTGTATCTATTTGTCTTTGCGAATGAATTTTACCTTACTTGATGATACCGATGTAAGCCAAGCCTATGCGGCTTATTTACGTGAGTTACGAAAGCAGGCAAAGCTGTCACGAGCGGCGCTTGCTGAGCGAAGCTGCGTACCTGCGGCCACCATTAAGAAATTTGAGCTGACCGGGCAAATTTCATTTCGCCAATTGCTGTTGCTTTGGCAGACCCTTGATTCGCTAGATAGGCTCTATCAGCTCACGCAACCTAGCAAAGAACGCGCTGCTATACCCACGAGTATTGATGAGGTGCTAAAAGATGAGTTTTAAACCCATTCAGAAGCTTAATGTTACTCGAACGCTAAGCTCAGGTGAGCAGGTTGCTGTCGGGGTCTTGGCGCAGAATCGGCAAGGCGTTTTTTTTCAGTATGCAGACAGCTATTTGCAGCAGTTTGGCAACTTATCACCTTTTACCTTGCAGTTGAGCACACAAGTTCAAGTCGCACCTAAGCAGCCGCACCAAGGTGTACATGGCGTATTTGGAGATTGTTTGCCCGATGGTTGGGGCATGCTGTTACAAGATCGTATTTTCCGGCAAAAGGGCATCCTACCTAATCAATTAACGGCGATGGATAGACTGGCCTTTGTCGGTGATAAGGGTATGGGAGCATTGTGTTTTTCTCCGGTGTCAGAGTTTTCAGCCTCGACGAACACGGATATTGATTTAGCGACGTTAGGCTTAGAAGCACAAACGCTGTTCGATGCTTCAATGTCAGATTATATAGACGACAACCACGATGAGTTAGATGGACATACTCAACAGGTGTTGGCCGCATTAGTCGCCGGAGGTAGTTCGGGTGGGGCAAGGCCTAAGGCACAAATTTATATGCCCGCTGGGGAAACTCAGCATTGTCGAACCTTTGCTCAGCCTGGAGATGAAGCGTGGCTGATTAAGTTTACCTCTAAAAATCTCGCACTCGGCCATGAAGAAGGTTTGTGCGAGGCGGTTTATTTGCAAATGGCAGAAGTTGCTAAGTGTCAACCGCCGCAATGGCAACTCATTGAAGCACCACCTACCAGCGGTGCGTCTGCTTGGTTGGCGCTTAAGCGTTTTGATTATGTCACTGAACAGGCCGACTTAGGCAGCAATCGCAGTGCAGGTCGATTGCATATGCACAGCGCTTGCGGGCTGCTGGATGCAGACTTTCGAACGCCAAGTTTAGATTATATTGACTTGGTTAAAGCCAGCCGTCAGTTGTGTAAATCACCAGCTGCTGGACAACTTCAATTTCGCCGTGCCGTTTTTAACCTGCTGTCGTCTAATCAAGACGACCACAGTAAAAACTGGGCGTTTTTGCAAGCGGATGACGGTCAATGGGATCCTGCACCTTTTTACGATGTTACCTACAGCCCACATCCATTCAACGAACACGCCACTGCGTTCGGAGGTTATGGCAAAGCGCCACCGCTTAAGATGATGCAAAAACTAGCGACCAGTGCTGGCTTTGCGAATTGGCATGATGCAAGGCAAGTCATTGAAGAAGTCGCAGAAGCCATCAGCCAATTTACGTATCTGGCACAGCAGCAAGGGATCAGTAAAACAACAGTGTCTGCGATTGCTAAGACATTGGCTCAGCGAAAACAGGAAAATGCAGCGCTTTTTCAATGACAGTAAAAAACTTTTCAATTCACAATAAATACAAGGTCTACAGATTGTTGCCCATAAAGTCACTTTGTATAGACCTATAACTGCTGAATTTCCCAGTTCGGTAAAACACATAGAGGAGTACTCAGCTCGCATTGCATACTTTTACGCGCATAAAAGTGTTGTGGTGTTCTAATTGAGCAAGACTTCCCCTTTTTGAGAAAGCTTTTGGCACTTACATACTTGGGCTTTTGGGGCAGTCTGGGCAAAGCCTTAGTTCACGCCACTTAGGCACGAACCAACCCTGCCCACACGGTATTTATCACTTGGGGCATTATGTCAATTCTGGGGCAAGTAGCGACCTGTGTAACTACCCCGTAAAATAATACAGATTACTCGTAGAATTTCTTTTAAGCTAAACGAAAGGAGTTTGACGATGAGC
>NZ_JAUCDY010000023.1:0-7774 GCF_030362935.1 Thiopseudomonas acetoxidans | reverse complement strand
AGCGGCTGTCATGTTTCGGTTTAGACATAGCTTCATCTCCTAGAGTTGAAGCAGTCCAACTTTAGGGGGGCATTCCACGTTCGCGCAAGAGTTGCGCTCCCACAGAAGCATCTCACAGAAGCAGCCACATCAGCACGGACTAAAGCGCTCTTGTAGGAGCGCATCTTATGCGCGATTGGGTTTGGTGTTGTTGGATGGTCAGTTCGCGCAAGAGTTGCGCTCCCACAGTAGAGCGGCCGATACGTCGCTGGTTTTGGGCACAGCTTTTGTGGGAGCGCATCTTATGCGCGATTGGGTTTGGTGTTGTTGGATGGTCAGTTCGCGCAAGAGTTGCGCTCCTACAATGGGGTGCATTCCAAATCGCGCAAAGAAAGGTTGTGCTCCCACAGCAGCGCGACTCCTGTGAAAGCCTATTTATCGGGGAAACTGCAGGCATCTTTTGTAGATACTCCGCCTTAACAACTTTGCCCTGTCTCTTCTAAAATACTGACCAAATCTCGAAAGGCGGTGCGGTTGGATTCGTTAAGCTCCATCAGGATGCGGTGCGCTTCTAACACACGCTCGCGCACTACTTCTTCTGATTGCGGCTGATCCGGCAAATCATTTAAGCATTCTGGGCAAGGTGCGGGGGTGTGTACAATATTAAACACCTGTGCAAAGCCCATCGCGTCTAACTGTTGACTGATATCAGGATTCGTACTGGCCAAGGTCGGCAACATGCCGAAGCTTTTGCGTGACAGAATGGATAATTTAGCCAGCAAACCTAGCGTGGTGCTATCAATACTCGTCACTTCGGTCAGATCAATAATGATTGCCTTACTGTTGCCTGTCGCTATTGCCTGCTCAATGGTTTCATTCAACACCGCACAAAAGTTTAAGCGCACTTCACCAATGCACTTCAACACAAACGTTTGGTCTTGTTCGGCAAATTTAATTTTACCGCTACTCATATAAACCTCTGCTTACCACCAGCATCGAAATATCATCCGGCATTTGTTGCTGTCTACTTAAATCTAAACGCGCATGAAGTGCTGAAAACACACCTTGCTCTTGCTCTATCAGCTCAACCAGCTGCTGTTCACGCTCGGCAAAACTGGCTTCAGGCAAACAATCCAAAACCCCATCGGAGACCACCACAAAACTAAAACTCTTAGGCAAATTAATCACTTGATTCTGATAGTTCGCATCGGCAAACAAGCCGATTATCTGTCCACCACCCAACTGTAACTGGGCTGCATTTTCCGACCAAAAAAACGGCCTTGGTGTATGCCCTGCATTGGCCCACTGCAATTTGTTGTGTTCGGGTTCAACAATCATACACACCATGGTGGCATGCTTATCAATTCCAGCCTCTAGCAGCAGGCGATTAACGTCCCCAAGCACAGAAGCCGCGCTAATATCTTTGCTCATCGCCACGCTATGGCGCACCATACTTTTTATAAACATGCAAAGCAAGGCAGCTGCCGTTCCGCTACCCGACACATCCAGCAAGTAGGCTAGGATGCGACCATCAGGCAGGGAAAAGTAATCCACCGCATCCCCGGACAAATACAGCGCCGGCTTAACGCTATGGGCGAAGTCTATCCCTGCTATATTTAAATGCGGTTTTGGGCGGGCATGGATTTGCAACATTTGCCCTTCTTGCTGATCTTGCAGCAGGGCTTTATGCTCTAGTGAGGACATAGATATTCTTAAGGGCAGGACTAAAATACAGCGTCTTAATCATCAAGGAATCATAGTAGTGGGTATTTGCGCCCAAGGTACTCCTATCAATAACAGGATTCAAGCCAAAGCTGATAAACGAATACTTTACACTTATTGCATTGAAGGCTATAAAGTAGCTATTTAATTAATCTAAGAGAATAAGGTGCCGCATCTATGAGCAGCTATGAGCGTAACTTTGATGAAAAGCGTGATTTTATCCGTATGCGTGTCGACGGCAAAGCCATTATTAAAGTAGATGGCAACAGCCAAGAAGCGCTCTGCGTCGACTTATCCAGCAATGGCATGCAGCTTAAAACAGAGGCACAAGTCAGTTTAGGTCAGCAGGTCGATGTCGAAATAGTTTCGCAACATAGCCAGCTTCCAAGCCTAAAAGCCACCACTGAAGTGATTCGCATTGATGCGGCTGAAGACGGTCAGGGAAGTGTTTTAGGACTGACGATTCTAGCAATGAATTAGATTACAGCTTAGTAGGTCGCGCCTATAGGCCGACACAGCCATCTGTCAGGCTCAAGCCAGACCTACATACTGTAAGATTGGCTAAAAATCGTCTTCAACATTGCCATCGTTAACTCTGTATTCACGATTCTGCAGATAAGCATTACGGATAAAACTGTACTTATCACCGCCCATTAGCTTTTCTGTATCCAAAAGCGACTCACGTATACTGACAATCTGCACACCTGCCACGCCGTAGCGCACATGGTGGTTGCTAATATAGGGATATACGGTTGTGTAGGTATCTGGAATCATTGCCGGTGCATCGCGCAACGTGCTTGGACCAAGTAAGGGTAAAACGACATAAGGCCCACTTTTGACGCCCCACTTGCCGAGAGTTTGACCAAAGTCCTCATTGTTACTTTGTAAGCCCATTTTGGTAGCCACATCAAACACGCCGAGCAAACCAAAGGTGCTGTTAAACAGAAAACGGGAAGCATCCACGCCAGCATCTGTCACCTTGCCTTGCAGCAGATTGTTGGCCAGGTTGCGCCCTTCGCCCCAGTTGCGCAACACGTTTCTAACGCTACGACGCACAGGTTTAGGCGTCACAGTACGATAGCCCTTAGCTACTGGCTTGAGTACCCAACGATCCATGGTTTCATTAAAGCCAAAGACCTTACGGTTCCACGACTCCCACGGGTCTTGTTCATGCACTATTACCCAGTCATCATCCCACTGGTCATCAGCGAGTAAAGGCGGACTCACCAGCATGCATGCCATAATCAATAAGCCTGAAACTGTGACTCCTTTAATTTGACGCATAACAACCTCCAGCTTTAGGCAAAGCGCCATGTCGTGGTTCCTTGTTTGTCTTCCAATATGACACCTTGAGCGGCCAATTCATCACGAATGCGATCCGATTCTGCCCAGTTTTTTGCTTCACGGGCAGCTAGACGTTGTTGGATCAGGGCTTCGATATCCACAGCAGCCAGTTGCTGCCCGGTTTCTGCCAGCAAAAACGCATCGGCTTCCAGCTGCAAAACACCTAAAGTAGCAGCCAATTCACGCATACGCGCCGCCAGTTGCGCGGCTTGCTGTGCATCACTGTTTTTCAAGCGGTTGATTTCACGTGTCATCTCAAACAACACAGCGCAGGCTTCAGGCGTATTAAAGTCATCATTCATCGCCGCGCTAAAACGCTCAACAAAAGCATCGCCACCTGCTGGTTTTGCCTGCATATCCAAGCCTTTGAGCGCCAAATAGAATCGCTCTAAAGCGCCCTTGGCTTCACGCAAACTATCTTCCGAGTAGTTAATCGGGCTGCGGTAATGGCTGGAAACTAGCAAATAACGCACCACTTCCGGATGGTATTTTTCCAACACATCGCGAATGGTGAAAAAGTTACCCAAGGACTTGGACATTTTCTCGCCATCAACGCGCACCGCACCGGCATGCATCCAGGTATTGGCATAGGTTTGACCCGTAGCCGCTTCACTTTGTGCGATTTCATTTTCGTGGTGTGGGAAGACTAAATCTGGCCCACCGCCATGAATATCAAAACTGTCGCCCAAGCAGCAGGTGGACATTACCGAACACTCAATATGCCAACCGGGACGGCCTGCGCCCCAAGGTGAGTCCCAGCTAGGCTCGCCGGGTTTAGCGGCTTTCCACAGCACAAAATCCACGGGGTCTTCTTTAATTTCATCCACTTCAACCCGCGCACCAGAGCGCAAATCTTCAACTTTCTTGCGTGACAGCTTGCCGTATTCCGCAAACTTGGCCACACGGTAATAGACATCGCCATTGCTGGCTGCGTAGGCATAGCCTTTGTCGATGAGGGTTTGAATCATCTTAAACATGCCGTCGATATGACCTGTCGCACGCGGCTCTTGGTCAGGGCGCAGCACATTTAAGCTGGCCTCATCCTCGTGCATGGCGGCAATCATGCGCTCGACCAGCTCGGTAAAGGGCTCGTTATTTTCCTGTGCGCGTTGGATGATTTTGTCGTCAATATCAGTGATATTGCGCACATAGGTGACCTTGTAGCCACTGTGGCGCAACCAGCGCGTCGCCACATCAAAAGCCACCATCACCCGTGCATGACCGATATGACAAAAATCATAGACTGTCATACCGCACACATACATGCGTACATGCTTGTCTTCTAGCGGCTTAAGTGGCTCTTTTTGTTTAGTTAGGGTGTTATAAATGTGCATGGTCATGGCTTATTGCCCCCACGAATCACGCAGGGTCACGGTGCGGTTAAACACCAAGTTCTCGGGCGTGCTATCAACACTATCCACACAGAAATACCCTTCGCGCTCAAACTGGAAACCTTCGCCGACCTGTGCTTGTGCCAAAGAAGGCTCGGCACGGCAGCCTTTTAGAACGACAAGCGATTCAGGGTTAACGTTTTCCAAGAAGCTTACGTTCTCGCCCTGCTCATTTTTATCTGGGTTGGCGGCTTTAAACAGGCGATCATACAGACGTACTTCGCACTCAACACTTTCAGCGGCAGGTACCCAGTGAATCACGCCTTTAACTTTGCGCCCTTCTGGGTTTTTGCCTAGCGTGTCTGGATCGTAAGAACAACGCAGCTCCACCACATTGCCTTCTGCATCCTTTATCGCTTCATCAGCGCGAATCACGTAGCTGCCACGCAAACGCACTTCGGTACCCGGCATCAAACGACGGTAGCCCTTGGGCGGATTTTCTTCGTAATCGCTAGCATCGATATAAATCTCGCGCGAAAAAGGCAAAATACGTGTGCCCATCTCGGTTTTCGGGTGCTTGGCGAGTTCTAGTTGTTCGGTCTGGTCTTCTGGGTAGTTGGTAATTACCACTTTCAGCGGCTTAAGCACACACATGGCACGGCTGGCGTTGGCATCCAAGTCTTCACGAATACAGAACTCCAGCATGCTCATATCCACCACACCACCGGCACGGTTCACCCCAATCATGTCGCAGAAGTTGCGGATGGACGCTGGCGTATAACCACGGCGACGGAAGCCACTGATGGTCGACATGCGCGGGTCGTCCCAACTAAACACATGCCCCTCATCAACCAGCTGCTTAAGCTTGCGCTTACTGGTAATGGTGTAATTGAGGTTTAAACGGGCAAATTCATACTGACGCGGCTTGGCGGGCACCGGCAGATGCTCTAAAAACCACTCGTACAACGGACGGTGATCTTCAAACTCCAGCGTGCACATAGAGTGAGTAATCAGCTCAATCGCATCGGATTGACCGTGGGTAAAATCATAACTGGGGTAAATACACCACTTATCACCGGTCTGGTGGTGTTCCGCGTGACGAATACGGTACAACACCGGGTCGCGCATATTCATGTTAGGCGACGCCATGTCGATTTTGGCACGCAATGAGCGCTCGCCTTCTGCAAACTCACCGGCACGCATGCGCTTAAACAGGTCAAGGTTTTCCTCGACGCTGCGCTCACGGAACGGGCTGTTTTTACCCGGCTCAGTCAGGCTGCCACGGTATTCTCGACCCTGCTCTGGGGTTAAATCACACACAAACGCCTTGCCAGTTTCAATCAGGTGAATCGCCCACTCATACAACTGCTCAAAGTAATCAGAAGCAAAACGTACTGGACCGTCCCAGTCAAAACCCAGCCAGTGAATATCATCTTTGATCGCGTCAATATACTCCTGTTCTTCTTTCTCAGGATTGGTGTCATCAAAACGCAAATGGCACTGTCCGCCAAATTCTTTGGCCATGCCGAAGTTCAGGCAGATGGATTTAGCATGGCCAATGTGTAAATATCCATTGGGTTCGGGCGGAAAACGGGTGATAACCTGGCTGTGTTTACCCGTGGCTAAATCCTCTTGAATAATAGTACGAAGAAAGTTGGCAGCGACTGTAACCGAAGATTCTGGCTTGCTCATGGTGTCCTTAATGCTCTTAAAAGCCCTTTGGGGTAGGCTGATCAAAATAAAACGCTTATCATACCTTAAATTTGTCGTACAGCCGACAGCTCTATAATTGTTTAACTAAAATGGTCCGATTCAATGATTAAATTACAAACCAACCACGGCGACATCATTATCAAACTCTTTGCTGATGAAGCACCGGAAACTGTTAAAAACTTTATTCAGTACGTGCAAGACGGACATTACGACAACACTATTTTCCACCGCGTCATTAGTAATTTCATGATTCAGGGCGGTGGTTTTGAGCCAGGCATGCAGCAAAAGCCTGTGCGTGCACCCATTAAAAATGAGGCTAATAACGGCCTGTCTAACAAAGTCGGCACCTTAGCTATGGCGCGCACCATGGACCCGCACTCAGCTTCGTCACAGTTTTTTATTAACGTTAGCGACAACGCCTTCCTTGACCACACCTCAGAAACCTCGCAGGGCTGGGGTTACGCTGTGTTCGGTGAAGTGGTTGAAGGCATGGATGTGGTTAACACCATCAAAGCAGTCGACACCACCAGTCGCGCCGGCCACCAAGACGTCCCCCGTGAAGACGTCGTTATTGAAAAAGCAGAAGTCATAGAAGAGTAGTTATTAGTTGGGGCCCAGTCACATGCACCAATTCTGTGGGAGCGCAACTTTTGCGCGATGTGGAATACCCCCTAAAACAGCGCCACTGTCACAGGCATGGCCAGCTCCTAGGGTTTTAATCGCGCAAGAGTTGCGCTCCCACAGCCAGTTCCATGCATTAACTCTTCACGGAAACCCAACACATGATTTTGCTGATTTCAGATTTACATCTGCACGAAAAACGCCCTGATATCACCCAGGCGTTTTTGGCTTTTCTGAATACGCATGCATGCAAGGCTGAGCAGCTTTATATTTTAGGCGACTTTTTTGATGTCTGGGTCGGCGATGACGGCATGAGCGATTTTCACCACCACATCGCCAGCGCACTACGCAAAGTAGCCGAGCAAGGTGTGCAGATACATCTAATGCACGGCAATCGGGATTTTCTAATTGGCCAGCGTTTTTGCCAACTGGCAGACTGCCAGCTATTAAATGACCCCAGCCTCATTCAGGCCAACGGAGAAAGCATCCTACTGATGCATGGTGATTCACTCTGCACCAGCGACACGGGCTACCAACGCATGAAACGCATCCTGCGTAATCCAGTTAGCCTGTTTATCCTACGCCACCTGCCCCTCAAAACCCGTCAACGCATCGCTGGGGATCTGCGCCAACAAAGCCGCAGCCGCACCGCCATGAAAGCCAACGACATCACCGACGTCAGCCCTGAAACCGTTGAACTGACTATGCGCCGATATCAAGTCCGCACCCTCATCCACGGCCACACCCACCGCCCCGCTATTCACCGCCTGCCGCAGGGGCAGCGCATCGTACTAGGCGACTGGGACAACCAAGGTTGGTACGTGCAAATAGATGAGCAAGGAATTGCGCTGAAAGCTTTTGCGTTTGAAAAAAACTGTAGGTCGCGCCTTTAGGCCGACATACCCGTACCGCAACTTTTGGGCAATGGCGGGCTCTTGTGGGCGCTTCTGTGAGGTGCTTCTGTGGGAGCGCAACTCTTGCGCGAACTGGAATGCCCCCCTAAAGTTGGACTGCTTCAACTCTAGGAGATGAAGCTATGTCTAAACCGAAACATGACAGCCGCT
>NZ_JAUCDY010000022.1:0-9154 GCF_030362935.1 Thiopseudomonas acetoxidans | reverse complement strand
AAATGAGCCCCGTACAATACAGACTCAAGTATGAAAACAATTGTGTAAACGCAGTCCAATAAATGGGGTGCATTCCACAATCGCGCATAAGATGCGCTCCCACAAGAGCCGTGCCCACATTACCCAGAAGCCATGCTCCAACACTAGGAGCGCCACAGAACTGCTATAATTCCAACATCTAAAACACACCTAACAAAGAGCACCTATGGATTGGCACAGTCTTTTAACCCGTGAGCGCTTAGGCAAACTCACCCACAGCGCCGAAGAAATCGCGCGCAGTCCGTTTCACAAAGACCACGATCGTGTGATTTTCTCCGGCGCGTTTCGACGACTTGGGCGCAAAACCCAAGTCCACCCCGTCTCCAGCAATGACCTTATTCATACAAGGCTCACCCACTCACTGGAAGTCAGTTGCGTAGGCCGCTCCCTCGGCATGCTCGTCGCAGAAATGCTGCGTGAGCAGATGCCCAACTGGAGCGAACCCAGCGATCTGGGCATGATCGTCCAATCCGCCTGCCTGGCCCACGACATCGGCAACCCACCCTTCGGGCATTCCGGTGAAGACGCCGTGCGGCACTGGTTCCGCGACGCACTAGAGCGCGGCTGGCTTGATAGCATGAGCAGCGCCGAACAAGCCGATTTCCTCAACTTTGAAGGCAACGCCCAAGGTTTTCGCGTCCTTACCCAACTGGAATACCACCAGTTCGATGGCGGTATGCGCCTAACCTACGCCACCATGGGCGCCTTCTTAAAATACCCTTGGACCGCCCAGCAAATCAGCCAAACCGGCAACAAAGCGCAAAAATTCGGCTGCTACCAAAGCGAATTACCCATCCTAGAAAACATCGCTGAAAAACTAGGCTTACCACAACTCGGCCCACAACGCTGGGCGCGCCACCCCTTGGTGTATCTGGTCGAAGCTGCCGATGATATTTGTTACGGATTAATCGATCTAGAAGACGGCATCGAAATGAACCTACTCGACTACAGCGAAGTAGAAGAGCTATTACTCAACCTCGTCGGTGATGACCTGCCAGAAACCTACCGCCAGCTCGGTATCAATGACTCGCGTCGCCGCAAATTGGCAATCCTGCGCGGCAAAGCCATCGAGCACCTAACTCAAGCAGCAGCGCACACCTTTGTGCAAAATCAAGCACTATTATTAAACGGCCAGTTACAAGGCGATCTGGTTGAACACATGCAAGACCCCGCCAAAAGCTGCATTCTTAATGCCAAACAGCTAGCGCGCGAAAGAATATTCCAAGATAAACGCAAAACCTTGCACGAAATCGGCGCCTACTCCACCCTGGAAACACTACTCGAAGCGTTTTGTGGCGCGGTAGTGGAGTTTCATAGCGGGCGTGAACTCTCGTTTAAAAACCGTAGGATTTTTGACTTGCTCGGCAACAGCGCGCCACAAACCCACTGGTCGCTCTACCAATCCTTTCTGCGCATCATTGACTATATAGGTGGTATGACCGACAACTACGCCAGTCATATAGCCAAAGAAATGACCGGAGGGTCGAGCCAGACCTGAACACTTCGGTAAAGTTCAGCGCAGCAGATGAAAAAAACCGCAAATAAGCAGCGTTTTTGTCATACCTTCGTCCTAAACTCAGCTTCTTGAGCGTTGACAAGCCTCTAAAAAGCATGCAGTCTCGCAACTAGCGGTGACGAGCCTACTGAACCGCTATTAGCTAACGAATTAATTCGAATAATCAAAAAGGTGATGCTCATCATGAAACTGTACACAAAAATCGCAGGCACATTAGCCCTGCCACTCGCACTAGCTGTAGCAGCAAACTCAGCTCAGGCATACACAGTAGTAGACACCAGCGAGCATAAGCTGTCTGTTGGTGGTTATGTTTCAGCTATTTTTTCTGTTGCAAAAACTGGTGACAAAAAGTCAGCTGTAAACGACAAGTTCAACAGCGACTTCGATGCGGGTAACTCACGCATTAACGTCAGCTACACTAACAAAGAAATCGGCACCACCTTTTTCTGGGAGCAGAGACTACAAAACAGCACCTTGCGTCATGCTTACTTCGCTACTGAAGACGGCATCATAGGTGGTCAAACTTGGTCATTCGGTACTAACCTAGTTGCATTAGCAGAAACCATTGATACTACTGGTAACGGGCTAGTTAGTTATCAGGTTGACGGACCGCGTCCTCTGTTGTTAGGTAAAAAATTCAAGCTAGATGACAGCATGAGCTTCGGTCTTTCGATTGAAAGTCAAAACAACAGTAAAGAAGATGCAGCACAAAAAAGTGTTGCGCCTGCAGTAACTGCAAACTTTGAAGGTAACTTCAATGGCATTAAAGTGTTTACAGCAGTAACCAACTATGCGCAAAACAAAAAGGCTGTAAATAGCGGTGCTACAGGCGGTACTAAGTCTAGCGGTAAGGACAAGCGTTTTACGCGCTTCACTGTTGGTACTGCAATCCCTATGGGTGATGCAACTGTAAAGCTGGGTCTAACTCATAATGCTGGTGTTACCAATAAAAAGCTTGATACTACTGGCAAAGTATACCGAGCTGATGCGGCAAAAGGTACACACGTATCTGCTGCGTTAACCTACCGTATTAATGAGAAGGTTCGCACTAACCTTGCTGTAGAGGCAAGTAAGTGGGATAAAAACGCCATCGCTCAGCAAGAGCCAGGTAAAGCTGTTAAGGATAAGGCTGGAACAGCTCAGCGTGTATGGTTAAACGCTTTCTACCAAGCTGACAACGGCATCGAGTGGGGTGCAGAGTTGCAACATGCTAAAGTAAAAGCGCAAAGAGCTGATGGTAGTGTACTAGGAACTGTTGGTGGTGTGTATTCTTCAGGTCAAACACACGAAGGCGGCTTGGCTAACAAAGGCACAGCATTCCGCGTACAAGCTAAATATGCATTCTAAGTATTGCTAGTTAGTTGAAACATAAAAAAACCCAGCTCCGGCTGGGTTTTTTTGATCCACACCACCGAAAAAGCCATCCCTAACCAGACTCCATCACGCAACCTAGACCTCGATGGGCTAACTTCGGTAGCACAGCCACCGCCCCCGTAGCCTGAGCCTGTCGAAGGCATGGCACAACGGTTCGACTGATTGAGTCCAAGCAAGTCTGCGGACGGCTCGGGTAGCGCTCTTAAATGCTGACTGAACAATTGCCTATGCTAGAAGAAACAGCTAAACCCTACGCGACCTGCAACCAGCCCACAGGTGCGACCGATCTGGATTTTACTTTGTATACAGACCCAGCACTTTAGCCTGAAGCCCAAGCTTGGCTATCAGGCATATACCTTAGTGCGATGGCTTTTAGCCAGCTTTCAGTTTAAATATATAACTGTAAAAGTCACATTTCACGCAAAAACAGCACGAATACGCGAGCAAAGCAGCATGCTCAAAACACCTTCCAGCGCTATCTTGATTTAAAAATGAGGTGGTTGGTAATCAGAGTAATATGTAAGCTTTAAATACGGTGACAAGGTATGCGTGATAATAAGTTGTAATGTTTTGCCAAGCAAAAAGGGGCTCTTCGCATTTAAGGGTGTAGCTGATTTCTAAATCCTCCTGACTTCAGCAAGCACCTGGCTATGTAATTGGTTAAATTTCTAAAGCCTAGGGCGGTACCTCGTAAGTGCTCCAGTCGCCCGTTGATAGCTTCTGTTGGACCGTTGCTGGTTCCTGGCCGGTCGAAGTAAGCAAGGATGCTCTGAGCGTATTTTTTCAGCGTTTTCCCCAAGCGTTTCACCTCGATGAGCGCTTTGGGCAAGTCGCTGGCTGTAATGATATTTATGACCTCTTGCATGAGTTTTTTACCACGCCTTCGATCCGGCTCGTTGTAGGCGCTGACCACCCGTTGGTACATGTTCCAGGTGCAATCCACTTCGAGGTGGTGCTCATCTGCAAACAGCTGGAACAGTTGCTTTTTGTTGGCGTCAGACAGGTAGCTGACACGCCCAGCACGGTCACACCGTCAAAACGTGTCGAGTCATTAAAAAGCAGGCGCCGTCCTTCGTTGATAATGGCGTTATTGGCGGTGTGCCAGGCAACGTCAAGATGACTCGCAACACGGGAGACCGACAAGTCATCCAGCACGATGGCAGCCAAGGCCCAGCGTATCGCCCCATGGGAAAGCTTTGAGCGTGGTGGCGCAGCACTACTTGTGTCTTCATGCCAGAAACAGCCGCAAACACAACTCCAGCGACGGATACGCAGCAGCAATCTGGATGGCCGCTGCCCGTAAGGCGCGTGGGCAAGATGTCTATCGACAGTACCGCGTGAAACGCCAGCAGCCCCGCACTTGGGGCACGGCTCAGGTGCTTTGGTGAAACGGCATTCGATGACGGCGCGTTCTGCACAAAGATGTTGTCCAGTGGCAGTCAGGCCGAGGATATTTAGTTGGCAAAAGCTGGAAAGATCAGGGCTAGAAAAGGTAAGATTGTTCACGTCGGGGGCTTAGTTTTTGTTGGTGTGGGAACTTACATTTTCTAAGATCCCCGACTCTTTTTCCAGCCGGTCAGATTTTTTCTACACCCTTAAATGCGAAGAGCCCAAAAAGGGGGGGAGGTTATGCGAACTGTCACATGCAGCAATGAAGAATGTGGTGCGGATATCGAGTTTGGTCTTGAACAGCTGGAAATTGAGGACTCGCAGCCATTTGGGAGCCATACAACTCAGCACTCCAGTTCAGGAGCTGTTGTATGTGAAAACTGCAACTCTGCAACTGATGTGCGCTGCGTTTGGGATGAGTTAAACGATACCGGTGAAATATTGAGCATTGATTTCATTTAAAAAATATAACAAGTGGCATTAGTTCGCGATCTGCAACCACCGGACACGCTTCCCTCGCGGCTGTGCCGAGAGTTAGCGCCGCAGCAGGTTAAGAGCAGTCTTATGAGGATCCTGTTTGAGAGATTTCAATAATAGCGGTGGCATTAATGTCGAGGGAGACTTTAATGTCACTGACAATTCGCATAATGAGCACAAGCTGCTGATTAGTTGTTCAAATGAGGAGCTGCTGCGAGAGCGACCATTCAGGCAAGAGAATATTAAGATTGAGCAGACCCGCAAAATAAAAAGGCTGAAAGGCTTTTATGCACTTGCCTTGATACTGTTGTTGGCTGCAGCAGGTTTGGGGGCGTGGGAAGGGGAAGCAAATCTTGTTTCTGTTCTACTAGGAGCAGGCTCTTTTTTGATTGGTTTCCAGTCTATTCGGGCCACCCTCGAGCCGAACTCATTTCAAGTCGAAGAGCAAAATGTTGTGAATGAGATCGGCAAAATTCTCAAGCAAAGGCGAGCAGAGTGAAATGCTAACAGCAAAGGTAAGGTATGAGCGATATTCTGAAATTTAAGTCTTTATCAAGACTATGTCTAGTGGTTGGTGTTTCATTGATTTCTTGGTATTACGCTCATGCGTTTTTTCTGCTAGACAGGCTCATGCCGTTGGACTTTTCCACACATGAAGAGCTTCTGATTTCTAAAGCAGAGCTTGATACTGCTAGATTGGCAACAGATAGCACCGACATCCTTGTTATCGAGGCAAAGTTCGAAGCCGCAAGTTATAAGAGAGTTGAGTTTGAGGAAATAATGGGAAGCATGTTCGAACTGCACCGTTTAGCGCTTAGGGTAGGGCTATTATTAATAATTTTCGTTATACCAGTTTTTTTTCTTGAAATAGCTTGGCAAAAGTTTGTTTTTAATAAGGCACTTAAACCCGGCGTCGATAAAGCTGGCTCGGTTTAGTGCAGCGTTATGTTTATTATTTAAAGACCGGTATTAATGTTAGGTGTACTGAAACAAGCTGTAAAGCGATTATGCTTGTGGCTCATCTCATTAAATTGTTTTGGCGAGGTTTTTGTTGAAGGTTATTAGATCAAAAACTGTTAAAAGTTTTTTAGAAAAAATTGCACCTATAAATATTCAAGATAATACCCTGCCCGTAGCTAAATATATTTTTAGAGGTCAGGGTGATTCAAAGTGGAGTTTGCTTCCCTCTGTATTTAGAGCAGGTACCAAAACACCAGGTAGTTGTGAAGTTGTACAGAGCACATGTTTAACTTATAGAGAGCAGCGTAAATTAGAGTGGGAGGTTTTAAAATCTTTTGTTCTAGAGCTGAATAGTAATGGGTTTTATCTACCGAATGAATCCTTGTTTTATAAGTTAACTAGTTTAGAAAGTCACACTGAAGAGTATAATTTGTTTACTCGTATGGAAAAAGCATGGCCTAGTCAAGAGTATTATTCGCTGCTTGCTTTAGGGCAGCACTTTGGTTTGCCGACAAGATTAATGGATTGGACATATTGTTCTTATATCGCGGCTTATTTTGCAGCCAAAACCTGTGTTCGGCTTCAAGAAAATGGACAAGCAGTTAAATCCCTTTCGGTATACGCTTTAAATATGAAGTCATTTTTATTGAAAAATCCAGAAGTGGTTGAGTATAATATTAACAATATACATAAATCAACTACACCCATAGTTACTTATCATGTAGTAGAGACTCCAAGCTATTTCAATAATAACTTAAAGTCGCAGAGAGGACTCTTTGTTTGCTGTACTGAATATGGAAACGTAAGCGATAATAAGTTTTTACCTACTCCATTGACTGATTATATATGTGAGGAGCTGGCGTCAATTGAAAATAAATGCAGTAGTGCATCAGGATGTCTTGCTCAATCGCTTAGAGATTGTGAGGAAAAATGTATTATGGAGTTTAGATTATCTTCTGCTCACGCAAAAGAATTACTGTTTGAGCTGGATAAAATGTTTATTAATGAGTCTGCAATGTTTCCTAGTGTGGTTAGTTGTATTCAAACGCTTTATGAGCGGCTTAGGTAGGGTTTTGTGAATTGCTTACCTGATCAGGAAGCAAATCTTGCTGCAGTAGTGTATAGCATGCTATGCATTCGTTGCCCGTAGAGTTTAATTGCTCAACTTCTTACGCGCTGTAAAACTACACAATAATTTAACGCAACTAGAGCATGACCTGCGCTAAGATGCGCTTTTGGTGTGCAAATGTCCCAGAAATACCCCTAAAACAGAAGGCAGAACCTATATACTTATGCGGTCATTGAAGTTCGATACAAAGCCTCCAAATCCCTAAGTAATTTCTTGACATCGTTCCGACCGCAGACCACAGACCACACCTGCCAACAACGCACCACCAGACGCACTGTCGCAGGCATGGCCAGCTCCTACTGATGATTGCGTTCCAAAACACCGCTCATGTAGGGGCCAAGCTTCTGGGCGACCTGAACTCTAAACCCAGCTCAAGTGCTGCCGGAAAACCTCATTCACGCAAAGCTGCGCTCCAACAGCCAGCTCCAGCGGCAGCTTGCGCCCTGTGTATTTGTTTAAACCTACGCAAACAAAACCAAAAATATTTAAAAGAGGTTTATAAATAATCTTTTTCACGGCGATTAACGCCGTAAATTCGCTTGTACCTAAACGCAATTCTTTGCTATGGTTTATCTGTCCTCATATTTACGGTGATTTTCGCCGTAAACTGGAGTTTTATAAACCATGTCAACCACAAACCTGCAACAAAATCGTGACGACTGGCTCACTCTAGTTCCTCACGGTCAATTCGTGACGCGTCAATGGCTGCTTGCACAGGGTGTAACCTTGCATGCGTTTGATAATGCAGTGAAATCAGCAAAGTTAATGCCATTGACACGCGGTGTTTATACTCGTTCAGATGTTCCTGTTGCGTGGCAAGGTGTATCGGCATCATTAAATCGAGTGCTCGATGGGCCCGTCTATGTCGGCGGACTGAGTGCGCTAGCTCAACATGGTTTGGCGCACTATATAAGCTTCTCCACCGTTATCGAGCTGTATAGCCCATTGCCCGTACCGAGCTGGTTAGGGGGACTCAAGATTGCAACGAGTTTTAACTGGCACAGCACAGCCAGAATATGGGATACCTCTGCACTGCTGAAATCGGGCAGTTTAAAAACGATATCGATACATCAGGGTGAATGGCTGCTAGCTTCACCAGAGCAAGCGTTTTTGGAGGTGCTGGCGTTAGTACCTAGCACTATCAGCTTTGAGCAGGCTGATAACATCATGCAAGGCTTGGTTAATTTATCGCCTAGGCGTTTGGATTCGTTATTAAAGGCGTGCAAGCATGTGCAAGTAAAGCGCTTGTTTTTCTTTTTTGCTGATCGTTATCAGCATGCCTGGCGACAAAAGCTACACGCAGAGGACTACGACTTAGGCGCAGGCAAGCGCAGCATAGTGGCTGATGGTAAGCTCGACACCACCTATAACATCACTGTACCGGAGATATTTCATGGATAGAAATAGCCCTTATCACCTGCAGGTAGCGCTGCTGTTACGCATATTGCCTTTTATTGCACAAGAGAAATGCTTTGCTCTTAAAGGTGGCACGGCTATTAACTTATTTGTGCGTGATTTTCCACGACTTTCTGTAGATATTGATTTGGTTTACGTACCCGATGCGGATAGGGAGGCGGCGTTAAGAGTGATCAAGCAGGCATTGGATCGGATTGCTGAGAGTGTTTTGCGTGCTTTGCCTGCAACGCATATTTTTAAAAGCTATGTGGATAGGGCAGATACTTTACGCTTAGTGATAAATCATGCGGGCGCTTCTGTACAGGTTGAGCTATCCCCAGTGCTGCGCGGTACGGTTTTTCCTGTTGAATTAAGAGCTGTGAGTGAAGCCGTGGAGCGTGAGTTTGGTTTTGCTGAAATACCCGTGGTCGCTCTGGAGGACCTTTATGCCGGCAAGCTTTGTGCTGCTTTTGATCGCCAGCATCCACGGGATTTTTTTGATGTGATGCTGCTGCTCGAACATGAAGGTATTACCGATGCAATTAGACACGCTTTTTTGGTGTACCTCATGAGCCACCCAAGACCGATGGAAGAGATTTTAGAACCTAAGTGGCGGTCAATCAGCTCGGTCTTTGATGGCGAATTTCTAGGCATGACGTTACGCCAAACGTCTGAAAATGAATTGCAGCACGCAGCTGAGTTGGCGTTACGCACTTTGCTAACTGGTTTTACAGAGAGTGAGAAGCAGTTTCTGTATAGCCTGTATTTATTAGCACCAGCCTGGGATGCTTTGCCGTTTGACCAAAATGCGCGACAAGCCCCGTACTTTTAGTGCGGGGAAGGATAGCGCTGGAAGGCTGTAGCCTTCCTTAATG
>NZ_JAUCDY010000021.1:0-18572 GCF_030362935.1 Thiopseudomonas acetoxidans | reverse complement strand
ATTAAGGAAGGCTACAGCCTTCCAGCGCTATCCTTCCCCGCACTAAAAGTACGGGGCTTGTCGCGCATTTTGGTCATAAATGTGCTGGTTGTGCATACGAGCATGGTTACTCACTTGGTATAGCAAAGGCTCAGTCGTTACATATAGATTTTAATGCTTTGCCGGATAGCCAAGCAGGAACAGTTCGACATAAAAGTGTTCAAGCAGCATTCGCTAAAGGATACTTGGATGGCGTACTAGCTTCTTATTGACTTATGCAAGAAGTTAACAGGCCGTGTCTTTCGGGGCCTTTGGCCCCTGCGACGCTCACAAGTTCGCGCGCATGCACGGGGTGTTAAGCGCTCAAAACACCACAGGAGTATAGATGAAATATCTGGGCATTATTTAAAGCATTTTGTTTGTAACAGGTTGTTCCACCCACTTGACGAATGTGGCTTACGAAGGTGACGGCTACCGACAGCAATTAACTGCCAAGCTCATTAATGATGTCGTTGTATCTGACAATCGGGATACAGATAGTAATTGGTTAGGCGCAATACGTGGAGGGTACGGGAATCGCTTGAAAACCTTAAGAACAGTTGAGTCTACTGGCATTGTAGTTCAAAAAATGCACAGGGACGCTCTAAATAAAAGCAATTTGTTATCGACCGTTTCGGGAGCGCCGCGGAACATGTCAACATCGTTTAAGCAAAGCAGGTAATTCTTATTTGCGCACAGCGCTGTTTATGCCAGCTTTATCGGCAGCGACTCACGATGCTATTGTGCGCGCTTTTTATCAGTCGCTGATTCAACGTGGCAAGAAAAAGATGCAAGCACTGTGCGCAGTGATGCGTAAAATGCTGACGGGAATCTGGGCATGCTTAAAATTAAATTTGCCTTTTGATTCTTCAAAATTATTCAGTGAAGAGCACAAAAAAGCTTGTGCTTAAACAGAGTATCTACAGGGGCAGCTAAGCTCGGCAGGGTTTTCATCGCGCATAAGATGCGCTCCCACAGTCCCATAACCCCACAGACCCACAATCCCACAGTAAAGCAAAGCGGTTAGCACGACAGTAAAGCAAAGCGGTTAGCACGCAGCCGAACGCTTGGCACAGCTCTTATAGAAGCTTACATTTTCCATGTTCCCCGACACCTTTTCCAACCGGTCAGATTTTTTCTACACCCTTAAATGCGAAGAGCCAGTAAACATGCGGAACTGGCAGCTTAGCTAAATGGTTAGTCATATTACGAAACGACCGTTTGCAATCTTTTACTAGGCCCCTCCAAATATACATCTTGCGCTGTACCTAGCGGCATAGATTAATCTTGTTTTTATTTAAAACAATCATGCTCTAGCAACAGAATCATTGCTGGATTTCAACTTTCCTGCAAAATAGTTTTGCTTAGCGTAAACTTGCTGTGCTTTTCAGGGGCTCGAATGTGCAGCCCACCAAGCAAAACCCTACCTATGAAACTCTTAACAACTCTCATATTCCAGCATAATCAATCAAAAGAGCGAATCCCCTACCTAATTGCATAGAATACGACTCAACCCCCACCTTTAAATATACTACCTTTATGTATAACAACACTCTTGTAGCACGCATAACCAGTGAGTGGCGGCGTTTGTTAAGCCTTACCATTCCTATTGTAATCGCCCAACTCGCTAACACAGCCATGGGTTTTGTCGACACCATGATGGCCGGTCGCGTTAGCCCTAATGACTTAGCTGCAGTTGCACTGGGCAACTCTATTTGGGTGCCTATTTTTCTACTGATGAGCGGTGTGCTTTTAGCCACTACCGCCAAAGCTGCACGGTTATTTGGTGCTGGCGATAATGCCAGCATTGGTCCCTTGGTACGCCAAGCCTTATGGTTAGGGCTTATGTTCGGCAGTGGCTTAGCTGTATTGATGTGGAACGCTAAACCGCTAATGCATTGGCTGCAAATCAGTCCTGCATTGATTGAACCCGCCATGGGCTATTTACGCGCTGTCGCCTGCGGCTTTCCCGCCGTCGCTGTGTACTTGGTTTTTCGCTGTTATAGCGATGCCTTAGGCCGCACCCGCCCCAGTATGGTGATCGGTATCCTAGGCTTGTTAATCAATATTCCCGTTAACTATATATTTATCTACGGCAAACTTGGCGTACCGGCAATGGGCGGAGTTGGCTGTGGCTGGGCAACAGCTCTGGTGATGGTATTTATGGCACTGGCAATGCTGGTTTGGGTGCGCTGGGCACCCTATTACCAAGGGCACAATGTCTTTGCCCGTTTTCAGTGGCCCAACCTGTCCATGCAAAAGAGCTTAGCCACACTGGGCGTACCTATAGGCATCGCTATTTTTGCCGAGGCGAGTATTTTTTCTATTATCGCTTTGCTGATTGGCGGTCTAGGCGCTAATACCGTGGCCGGCCACCAAATAGCCCTCAACTTTAGCTCGCTGGTGTTTATGCTACCTTACTCATTGGGTATGGCCACTACGGTACGCGTCGGTCAGGCGATGGGCGCACAACAACCACAGCAAGCACGCTTTGCCGCCTTTGTGGCTATGGGTACAGCGTTGCTGGTGGCCTGTATTTCTGCTGGCTATATGACGTGGCTGAGAGAGTCCATTGCGCGAATTTATACCGAAGACCCTGTGGTGCTGAGCATTGCAGCTGCACTGATTGTCTACGCAGCAGTGTTTCAGTTTTCTGATGCCGTGCAGGTTACCGCAGCCGGCGCATTGCGCGGTTATCAAGACACCCGCATGACCATGCTAATTACTCTGGTTTCATACTGGGGCGTAGGCTTGCCGATTGGCTATATCTTAGGGCTAACCGACTATCTGGGCACTGCCCAAGGCCCGGCAGGCATGTGGCAGGGTCTGATTGCAGGGCTAACCTGTGCGGCCGTGTTATTAGGTTTTCGGCTGCGCCATATCAGCAATAAACAAATCGTGCAGCTGCAGGCGTAACTTAAGCGCACCACTACAGAAAGCTTATTGGCTTACTTCGATACGCCCGCCGCGCCGAACCAAGTAGCCTGCGCCCTGCTCAGACAGCAACTCATCGCGCTGCAACACCGACAAGCTGTCTGTGCCTCCAGCGAGCATTTTAGCTTTAAAGCCAAGCTGGGTAAGCAAGAAAACCGCATTCTGGCTGCGTTTGCCATTGTCACAATAGCAAAAATACAGCACCTCTTTATTCAGTAAGCGCGACTTTAAGCGCAACACGTCCAACGGCATATGCAAAGCACCAAAGGCATGGGCTTGCTCGTACTCATCCTGACGTCGCACATCCAACCATTGACCCTGCTGCTGTTCAAGCTGTTGTTGCGCCTGCTCCAGCGAACACTCTGCAACTACAGGTGCTTTGAGCAGTTCAACAAAGTCTTGCCGAGACAGCTCTAAAACCTGTCCGTCCTCAAGCATGCTGATATTGGCATTGCGTGGCTGATCGCTGAGTAAGGCTTCTTCGCCAAAACAGGCCCCCTCTTCCAGCTCAGCTAAAACCTGCAATTCGCCCTCTTGCTCACGCGTGACTTGCGCCCGCCCTGTTCGTAAAAAGTAACAGGTTTCACCCACCGCTCCTTGGCGAATAATTTCACTGCCGGCGGCTACCTTTACTGGTTTTAAACGCTGGAGAATTTCACGGATATTTTGTGCAGGTACATTACTGAACAATGGGTTGACCAGCAGCTTTTCTAGCCAGTCAAGGTCTAGGTGATCGTGCTCCAAGTCGAGCAATACATCCTGCATCATCTGCCGCCAAGCCAACAGCTGCGCCAGCTTTTCGGTATCTAATTTAATAACCACCGCATCCGTCTCAGCAACAGCTCGATACTGGCGGGGTTTTTGAGGCGCCAGCTCATACAGACTTTGCTCGTCCTCTGCACTAATCAGGCTCACCTCTTGCTGCTGATTGTGCAAACTAAGGTTGCCAGTCAATAAAAAATAACTTTGATTGTCTGTATTGCCCTGCTCAAACAACACATGACCAGCTAAAATCAGCTGTACCGACAATTGCGCACGCAGCTTAGCTAACTGCGTATCCGACAGTTGATTAAAAGGAATAAAAGTTTTTAACTGCTGAACCGTTAACTGGCTATTCATAATGTGTAAGGACCCAGAGCTGAACTGACAAGCAAAAATAATGGGTAAGTATAACCTGTAATACTAATGTGCCAACATCCCTACTAAAACCAAGGGAAACGCCGAATCAATACCTGTGTTTTGACATCCTCCCCGCCCTGAACGGCGGGGCTTGCCGCGCACCGGGTCAGGGCGGTATTAAAAAACAGCTCTGACTGCCGTGCTAACATTATTCAATTCAGTGCTTTCTAAGTTTTTTGCTGGTTATTAGAGCTGGGCTCTGAATATACCCGCCAACTCAATCATAGCTTTGAATAGGCTTTACCAGCTTGCGGTGACGTGAACATCTGTTCGATACGCCAACCGTAAATTGGCTCGGATGACTTTTGCGCTCTAGCGGCAGTCCGCATAAGGTGTCGGTTGTTTCTATTAAGGCATCACAGACTGCACCTTCATAGTGTTTAAGCCACTCACGGTAATGTTCTTCAGTGACTAAACAGTGTTTTGCGGCATAAGCCACAGGGTTCTGAAGATACACATCAATCTCTAACAGCGGGACATTCATATGCCCAGCACCCGGATGCAGCGCAACAAAGCTTACTCCTGCCGCATCGAGGCGTTGCAATATTTTCTCATCAGCCTGAACTGTTAGGTCTTTTACGGCACGCTGCAAACGCTCCTGCTCGAAAACCGCTTGCTGCAAACGCTCGTGTTTACTGGATAATTCATCTTCTTGTGCACGTAGCAGCTCTTGTTGCTGAGCGAGCGCCGCCTCAATATGCGCTTGCAATTCATTCTCATACTGCGATTTAAGCAGGCTTACTTGCTGCTGCTCTCTTTCATTCAGCTCTTGGATACGCACCTGTACATCTTTACGGATTTCTCTGAGCTTTTCGGATTGCTCTAACAGCTGTTTTTTTAATCTATCAATGTGCCCACGGTACTGACTCAGCTGCTGCTGTAGCTGCTTTTCATTTTGCTCACGCTGCATCAGGGACATTTCATATTGTTGGCGTAGTTTCGCCAGTGTTTCTGTATGCTGCGCCTCAAGGGTTTGAATCCTCAAGCGTTGTTGTTTGATGAGCTGTGCTGCTTGATGGCGCTGCTCTTTTTCGCGCTCTTGCGTTTTGTGCAACAGCGCTTGCATTTGTTCTTGGTTTTGCCAGCTGTCTTCTGGCGCTACCTGTAATCTGCCGGGCGCTACAACGAAGTCGTCCTCAACATCCACCACCAAACGCAAACCATTTTGCTTCACCGCATCACGCACCATGTTGACATGGTTTTTGCTGGGTGAAAGCTCTGGATCCCAAAGGTGCATTTGATACCAAGGCACAGCGCATTGGCTGCGACAGGCTAAACGAATAGGACCAGCGCCTAAATCAGGACCTGTACCTGCTTTTTCTGCTAAATGCCTTAAATCTAAATTCCAACCGGGCTCTACCGAACCCTCTTCATCAAAGTCCAGATAAAAGAACACTATCGAGCGCACCAACAGCCTTGGATTTATCAATACATAAGCGGCGCGCACTTGCTCATCAGCATACTGCGGCATGCTGACCATATTATCCAAAATGGCTTCAAACTCAGGGTAGAGCATTTCAGCAACAATCCCATCATTGCCAAACAGCATGACGACCTCAATCAGCTGAGCCTTACTGGATTTTTGCACGCGCATACAACAGCCCCTACTCACAACTCATTACAGTGAAAACAGCCTCTGAAGTGTAGCAAAAGCCTAGTCTAGGAGTGTGATTGGGTTAGCAGCAAAACCGGCCATTTAAGCGACTGAGTCGACACTTTAAACATTTGATTATGATGGCAAAATGAAGCCTGAGCTGATTGTTTAGCTCAAAAAAAGAGCGTCAAGCCTGCTTGCTCGACACTCTAAAAATACAGACTATAGCGCAGCCGCTATTCGCGACCCTTGGTCAATGGCACGCTTGGCATCCAGCTCAGCCGCTACGTCCGCGCCACCGGCCAAGTGTACCGTCACGCCACCGGCCAGCAGCTCATCGTAAAGCTCGCGCTGCGGCTTTTGCCCAGCACAAATGACAATGCTATCCACCCTGAGCAATTGTGGTGCAGCATCAGAAAGCCGAATGTGCAAGCCTTGGTCATCAATCCCAAGGTACTCGACGCCGTTAAGCATTTGTACCTGCTTTTTATTCAATTCTGCACGGTGAATCCAGCCGGTAGTTTTACCCAGCCCCGCACCCACTTTGCTGCTTTTGCGTTGCAACAAATACACCTGCCGCGCACTATTGGGTAAATGAGGCTTAACGCCTGCCACACCACCGCGCGCCGTCAACCCTAAATCAATGCCCCACTCTTTCCAGAAAGCCTCTTTATTTAGACTCACCGACTCACCGCTATGGGTAAGCAGCTCAGCCACATCAAACCCAATGCCGCCCGCACCAATAACTGCCACACTGTCGCCCACTGATTTACGCCCTAAGATAGCGTCCAAATAGCTCATCACTTTCGGATGCTCGATACCGGGAATCTCGGGCACACGAGGTACAATCCCCGTGGCCAGAATCACCTCAGCAAACCCTTCGGCGAGCAGCGCTTGAGCGTTCACGCGGGTGTTTAAACGCACCTCAACCCCGGTGTGCGCCAGCTTATGTTGGAAATAACGCAGCGTTTCATAGAATTCTTCCTTACCCGGAATCAGCTTGGCGACATTGAACTGCCCGCCAATCTCACTGCCCGCTTCAAACAGCACCACCTGATGGCCTCGCTCAGCCGCCACCGTCGCTGCCGCTAATCCCGCAGGTCCGGCACCGACCACCGCTACCTTTTTCACTTGCGTGACAGGAATGTATTGCAGCTCGGTTTCATGGCAAGCTCTGGGGTTGACCAAACAGGACGTCAGCTTGCCGCTGAAGGTGTGGTCCAAGCAGGCTTGGTTGCAGGCAATACAGGTGTTGATCAGCTCAGGCTGACCCGCTGCTGCTTTATTCACAAATTCAGGATCGGCCAAAAACGGACGCGCCATGGACACCATATCCGCTGCACCACTGGCAATGGCCTGCTCCGCCACTTCGGGCGTATTAATGCGGTTAGTTGCTACCAGCGGAATACTGACCTCACCGCGCAATTTGGCCGTAACACTGACAAAAGCACCACGCGGTACCATGGTCGCGATGGTCGGAATGCGCGCTTCATGCCAGCCAATTCCGGTGTTAATAATGGTCGCACCCACCTGCTCAATAACTTTGGCGAGCTGCACCACTTCATCCCAATCACTGCCGTTTTCCATTAAATCCAGCATGGATAAGCGGTAAATAATGATAAAGTCCGTGCCCACCGCTTCGCGCACTCGGCGCACAATCTCAACGGGCAAACGCATGCGGTTGCTGAACTCACCACCCCATTCATCGGTGCGTAAATTGGTATGTTTAACCAAAAACTGGTTAATAAAGTAACCCTCAGACCCCATAATCTCGACACCGTCATAGCCAGCCTGCTGGGCAAGCTGGGCGCAGGTGACGAAATCAGCAATCTGCTTTTCAATCCCCTCGGCGTCTAACTCTTTGGGTTTAAACGGGTTAATCGGCGCTTGAATGGCGCTGGGCGCAACCAGCTTAGGACTGTAGCCATAACGTCCGGCATGCAAAATCTGCAAGCAGATTTTTGCGCCTTCAGCATGGACTGCGCGGGTAACCACCTTATGTTGCTCAGCCTCGGCGGCGGTTGTGAGTTTGGCTGCGCCTTGATAAACCGCACCTTCTTCGTTAGGTGCAATACCGCCGGTGACGATCAAGCCCACGCCACCACGAGCACGTTCGGCAAAATACACCGCCATGCGCTCAAAACCACCGGGGCGCTCTTCCAACCCAGTGTGCATTGAGCCCATTAAAAAGCGGTTTTTTAAGATGGTAAAGCCCAGATCAAGCGGGGTAAACAGGTGTGGATAGTTAGAATGATTCATGCGTAAGTCTCTTTGTTTTATGACTGTTATTGTTTTTGGTCACAATAAACAGCTTATGCCGACAATTCAATATGCATTGCCACTGTATAGCTTCTTCTTTGGCTCAATGGAAATTACAGGTATACTTGCGCGTTTCCATTCAGCCGCTTACTTCTAAGGTTCCTGTCACTCTATGGATAAAACCTATCAGCCCCACGCTATTGAATCCACCTGGTATCAGAACTGGGAGGCCAATGATTATTTTGCTCCGCAAGGTTCGGGTACGCCTTACACCATTATGATCCCACCGCCGAACGTTACCGGCAGTTTGCATATGGGGCATGGCTTTAATAACGCCATTATGGATGCGCTGATTCGCTACCGCCGCATGCAGGGGCATAACACCCTTTGGCAGCCCGGCACCGACCATGCCGGTATCGCCACACAAATGGTGGTAGAACGCCAACTCGCCAATCAAGGTTTGGATCGCCATGCTTTAGGTCGCTCGGCCTTTTTAGAAAAAATCTGGCAATGGAAAGAGCAATCCGGCGGTACCATCACCCGACAAATTCGCCGTTTAGGCAGCTCAGTTGACTGGTCGCGCGAACGCTTCACCATGGATGCAGGCTTATCCGAGGCGGTTAAAGAAGCCTTTGTTCGTCTGCACGAAGACGGCCTGATTTATCGCGGCAAGCGCTTGGTGAACTGGGATCCCAAGCTGCATACAGCCATCTCTGATCTAGAAGTGGAAAACCACGATGAACAGGGACAGCTGTGGAATTTACGCTACCCACTGGCCGATGGCGCAACCACGACTGATGGTAAAAACTACCTGATTGTTGCCACTACCCGTCCAGAAACCATGCTGGGTGACTCGGCGGTTGCGGTAAACCCAGAAGACGAACGCTACCAAGCTTTAATTGGTAAATACATTGAACTGCCCTTGGTAGGTCGCCGTATTCCTATTGTGGGCGATGATTATTGCGATCCTGAGTTCGGTACCGGTTGCGTTAAAATCACTCCAGCCCACGACTTTAATGACTATGAAGTGGGCAAACGCCATAACCTGCCGCTGATTAATATCCTTGACGAAAATGCCGCGATTCTGGCGCAAGCTCAGATTTTCAATGTTGATGCCAGTGTAAACAACGAACTGGACACGCAGCTGCCAGCCCAGTTTGCCGGACTGGATCGCTTTGAGGCACGCGATAAAATCGTGCTGGCTTTTAAAGAATTAGGCCTGCTGGAAAGTATTGAACCACACGCTTTAAAAACGCCACGCGGTGATCGCTCTGGCGTAGTCATCGAGCCCTGGCTGACCGACCAGTGGTATGTATCCACTAAGCCTTTAGCCAAACCTGCGATTGCAGCGGTTGAAGACGGCCTTATTCAGTTCGTGCCTAAGCAATACGAGAATATGTATTTTAGCTGGATGCGTGACATTCAGGACTGGTGCATTAGCCGTCAACTCTGGTGGGGTCACCGCATTCCAGCCTGGTATGACGACAGCGGTAATGTCTACGTCGGCCGCAACGAAGCTGAAGTACGAAAAAAGCACGAACTTGGCGATATGGCTCTGCGCCAAGACGAAGATGTCTTGGATACCTGGTTTAGCTCGGGCTTGTGGACCTTTTCCACCCTAGGCTGGCCTGAACAAACAGAGTTTTTGAAAACCTTCCATCCCACGGATGTGTTGGTAACAGGTTTCGACATTATTTTCTTCTGGGTTGCACGCATGATTATGCTGACCATGCATTTGGTCAAAAATGATGACGGCAGCCCGCAAATTCCGTTTAAAACCGTCTATGTGCATGGACTGGTGCGTGACAACCAAGGACATAAAATGTCCAAGTCACGCGGTAACGTGCTCGACCCGCTGGATATTATTGACGGTATTGACCTTGAATCTTTAGTGCAAAAACGCACCACCGGCCTGATGCAGCCACAGCTGGCCGCGCAAATTGCACAACAAACCCGCGATGAGTTTGCTGAGGGTATTGCCAGCTATGGCACCGATGCTCTGCGTTTCACCTTCTGCTCACTGGCTTCAACCGGTCGCGATATCAAGTTTGATATGGGTCGCGTGGAAGGCTACCGCAACTTCTGTAATAAAATCTGGAACGCAGCACGCTATGTATTGATGCAATGCCAAGAGCAGGATTGTGGTCTGGGCGAGCAACAAGAGGTTGAACTGACCGCTGCGGATCGTTGGATTATCTCTCAATTACAGCGCACTGAGCTCGAAGTTGTACGCCAACTGGATCAATTCCGTTTTGATTTGGCCACGCAAGCGATTTACGAGTTTATCTGGAATCAGTATTGCGACTGGTATCTGGAGCTGTCCAAGCCCGTACTCTGGGATAAAAAAGCGCCAGCCGCACGTACCCGTGGCACACGTCGCACGCTGGTGCGCGTATTGGAATCTGCTTTGCGCTTGGCGCATCCTTTTATGCCCTTTATCACCGAGGAAATTTGGCAACGTATTGCGCCCATGGCGGGCAAGTCTGGCGCAACCATTATGTTGCAACCTTACCCAGCTGGTGATAACACCCTGATTGACCCGCAGGCCGAAGGCGATATTGAGTGGTTAAAAGAGGTCATGCTCGCGGTACGTAATATTCGCGCAGAAATGAATATTGGTCCCGGTCAACCCCTGCCGCTTTATCTGAGTAATGCCAGTTCTGGTGATTTGCGCCGCTTGGACGTCAACCACATCACCTTAACTAAGCTGGCTAAGCTGGACTCAGTCACGATACTGGATGCTGGACAAGAAGCGCCCATGTCGGCCACCGCTTTAGTAGGCGATATGCAAGTGCTCGTCCCCATGGCAGGCTTGATTGACACCACCGCCGAGCTGGCACGCCTCGATAAAGAAATTCAACGCTTAACCGGCGAAATCAAACGCGTTGCAGGTAAACTCAGCAATCAAGGTTTTGTTGCCAAAGCCCCAGCCGAAGTCATTGAAAAAGAGCGCACCAAACAAACCGATTATGAACAGGCACTGGCACGCTTGACCGAACAGCGTGCACGAATTGCCAACTTACAGTAAGCTGCAAAAGTTTTTTAAAAAACAACAATCATCAGGAGATAGACAGAATGCTAAGCCTCCCAAAAAAAGCATTACTTTCATTGAGCGTCATTAGTTTAGCCATGAGCGCTACTTTTTCCGTAGCTGCCGAGCCGGTAAAATCCGTAGCGGTAACCGCTATTGTTGAGCACCCTGCTCTTGACTCAGCTCGCGATGGCATCCTGCATGCATTAAATGAAGCAGGCTTTGCTGAGGGCAAAAACCTCAAGTGGCAATATCAAAGCGCACAGGGCAACACCGCGACCGCCGCCCAGATTGCGCGCAAATTTATCGGTGACAGCCCTGACGTTATTGTGGGTATCGCCACACCCTCCGCACAAGCACTAGTGGCCGGCACCAAAAGCGTTCCAATTGTGTTCACTGCCGTGACAGACCCTGTACAAGCACAGCTCACCCCTAGCTGGGAAGCCAGCGGTACTAACGTCACCGGTGTTTCAGACATTTTGGAGCTGGAAAAACAAATTGAGTTGATTAAAGAAATCGTGCCTGAGGTAAAAAATATTGGCATGGTGTACAACCCAGGTGAAGCTAACTCAGTGGCTGTCGTCGAAGCCTTTAAAGAACTGCTGCCCAAGCACGGTCTGAAACTGGTCGAAGCGGCTGCTCCACGTACTGTTGACGTTAGCTCAGCGGCGCGCAGTCTCGTCGGCAAAGTAGACGTGATTTACACCAACACCGACAACAACGTGGTTTCCGCGTATGAAGCCTTGGCCAAAGTAGGCAACGATAGCAAAATACCACTGATCGCTTCGGATACAGACAGCGTTAAGCGCGGTGCAATTGCTGCGCTGGGCGTTAACTATCGCGACTTAGGCGAGCAAACCGGCCGCATTGTGGTGCGTATTCTAAATGGCGAAAAGCCAGGCGATATACAGCCGCAAACCAGTGAAAACCTACAGCTATATGTGAACGTAACCGCAGCCGAAAAGCAGGGTGTACTTTTGCCATTGTCGCTGATTGAACGCGCTACAGAAATTATTCGTTAATACCACCTCACACCGAGCCTTGTTGTAGGCTCGGTGACTTTTAACTGCCTGCGGTTTAATCCATGTCTTTGTTTTCCCTATTTGGTGCCCTTGAAATTGGCTTGATTTTTAGCTTGGTGGCACTGGGCGTCTTTATTTCTTTTCGTTTATTACGCTTTCCTGATCTGACCGTTGATGGCAGCTTCCCTCTGGGTGGTGCTGTAGGCGCTATGTGCATTGTCAGCGGTATGGACCCTTTTCTAGCCACTGTCTGTGCTACGTTAGCTGGCGCTGCAGCCGGCGTGCTCACCGCTTTGCTGAATGTGCATCTGAAAATCATGGATCTGCTCGCCAGTATCTTAATGATGATCGCGCTGTACTCAATCAACCTGCGCATCATGGGTAAACCCAATATTCCGCTGATTATGGAGCCCACCGTTTTTAGCGTGCTGCAACCTGAATGGTTAGTGGACTATATTGGCCGCCCGCTCATTTTAATTGTGGTAGTGGTGTTCGCCAAATTCGGTCTCGATGCTTATTTTTCCACCCAACAAGGCTTGGCAATTCGTGCGACGGGTTCCAACCCACGCATGGCACGCTCACAAGGGGTGAATACCGGCGCTATGATTATTTTGGGAATGGCGATTTCCAATGGTTTAGTGGGGCTGGCTGGCGCGCTCTATGCGCAAACTCAGGGCGGTGCAGACATCTCCATGGGTATTGGTACTATCGTAATTGGTCTAGCAGCTGTCATTGTCGGTGAAAGCATTTTGCCCTCGCGCAAGCTTTTTATGCTGACTCTAGCCGTCGTCTTGGGCGCAATTGTCTATCGCTTCTTTATCGCTTTGGCATTGAACAGCGATTTTATTGGCCTAAAAGCTCAAGATCTCAACCTCGTTACTGCTCTGCTGGTGACCGTTGCGCTGGTGATTCCATTACTCAAACAACGTTACGCACGGCGCAAAAGGGTTTGAAATGTTAAAAGCAACTGATTTAAAAATCACCTTTAACCCCCGCACACCCATTGAAACCCGGGCATTACAGGGTCTATCGTTAGAAATCCCCACAGGACAATTTGTAACGGTTATTGGTACCAACGGTGCCGGAAAATCCACTTTTTTAAATGCCGTATCCGGTGATTTAGCAGTAGATAGCGGCAGCATTTTAATTGATGATAGCGAAGTCACACGCTTGCCCGTATGGCAGCGTGCAGCCAAGGTTGCGCGTGTGTTTCAAGATCCTATGGCCGGTACCTGCGAAGATTTAACCATCGAAGAAAATATGGCGCTGGCGCAATGCCGTGGCAGTAAGCGCGGCCTAAGTTGGGCGGTGAAAGCCTCGCAGCGTGATTATTACCGCGAACACCTTGCCAAGCTTGGCTTAGGGCTAGAAAACCGTCTCACCGACCGTATCGGTTTGCTATCTGGCGGTCAGCGTCAAGCAGTAAGCCTGCTGATGGCGGCTCTGCAACCCTCACGTATCCTGCTGTTAGATGAACATACAGCAGCACTGGATCCACGCACAGCTGATTTTGTGCTCAAGCTAACCCAACGCATTGTCGCCGAGAAGCAATTGACCACCATGATGGTTACCCACAGCATGCGCCAAGCCTTAGACGTGGGTGACCGCACCGTGATGCTGCACCAAGGCCAAGTGGTGCTGGATGTGTCCGGTGAGCAACGCAAAGGCATGCACGTTAAGGATCTGCTGAATATGTTTGAGCAGGTACGCGGCGAAGAAATTTCAGACGATGCGTTGTTACTCAGCTAAGCGTTTGCGCAGCAAGACTCAACCTCCCTAATAGCACAAAACCAAGTCTGACCCGAGCATCACCCTCGGGTCGTATCACTATGTACCTGTTGAACACACCCACTCGCGCATTTGGTTATATACATACAACCAGTACTTATAAGCAAAATAGATACTCTATAGCTGTATTATTCGTTTTATAGAAAAGAAGCCTTCTCTTACACTGCCTCCAATCTTAATGACTGGAGGCTTTCATGAGCACCAACCCGCTACGCACTCATTTTCCCGGCTTACTCTATGTGGCGCTACTGAGCCTGCTTGGTTTTTGGCTAAGCCAAACGCAATTGGTACGCCAGTGGGGACTGGGGGCGTTAACCGTGGCGATTTTACTGGGGATGCTGCTCGCAAACCTGCTGCCGCTATTTAACCACCCGCGCCTGCAACTCGGTATTTTATTCAGCAAGACCACCCTGCTGCGCTGGGCTTAAACACCTCTATCAGTGCGTTAAAAAATGCCGGTATGAAACCTATCGCACTGGGTGCCATAGCTTGGGTATGGCTGGTAGTGGGTGGCGCGGCCGTACATAGTATGCTTTATGGTTTGCTTGGCTAGAACCAAACACACACCCAAGCCGTTAGCCTAGTTGCGCGCTATGCTTATTCGATGGGAACGATTACACTTAATTGCAAATATTCTATAACGATGTGTGCGATCTAGTACGGTGAACCATGATTGATTTCAGCAAGATGCGTTTCTTAGTGGTTGATGATTTTTCCGAGTTTCGGAGCTCCATTCGAGGTATTTTACGACTGCTCGGCGTACAGCAAATTGATACCGCAGCGAACGGTATTGATGTTTTAGAGCTATGCCGCCGCCACCGCTATGATGTGATCTTGCACGACTACAACCTTGGTGAGGGCGTTAGCGGTCAGCAAGTGCTCGAGCAGCTGCATAACGAAAAACTCCTGTCCCCGCACTGCATATTCGTCATGGTTACCGCAGAAAACACCCAAGCCATGGTACTTGCCGCGCTTGAGTGCGAGCCGGATGACTACCTGACCAAACCCTTCAACAAAGTAGCATTGCAAACACGCCTAGAGCGTTTGATACGTCGCAAACAGGTATTAACCCCCGTACTCAACGCACTTGAAAGCAATGACTTTGCCGCCGCGCTAGAGGCATGCCAAGCCATCGAGAACAAAGAACCACGCCATGCAGTGCTATGCTTACGTTACAAAGCTCAAGCCTTACAAGAACTGGCACGCTACCTTGAGCTAGAACAAATGCTTGAGCAACAGGCACGCACACGACCCACCGCTTGGAATCTGCAAGCTCTGGCCAGCTTGTGGTTACGCCAAGGACGCTTCGAACAACTTACCCGTCTGCTTACTGCAGCCACGCGACAATTTCCCATGATGCCGGAATTACGTGATATACAAGCCAGTTTGGCAGCTAACAACAACGACTTGCCAGTCATGCAAGAGGCTCTCCAACAAGCGGTAGCCCTATCGCCCAACACTGTGCGACGTCAAATTCGACTGGCCTGCCATGCCTGGCTAAACAACGACCACAAGGTTGCTGCCCATGCCATTCATCAATGCTGGGAGGTAGGTCGTTATTCTGCCACTTTTGACCCGGAATTACTTTGGCAGCTGGCTTCTATCCTGACGCAAAGCGCAGGCGAGCGTCGCATGCCTGACGATGCACAGCATTGGCTTAAAATAATTGAAAGAAGCTGGCAACAGACTTACTCTTTACAGCCTGCCACGGCATTACTACGCATTGAGCAACGCCGACGTCAGGGTAGAGCGCACACCGCCGAAGAGCTACAACCCCTAATCGAAGCGCTGCATAACCATAAAAATGATTATGCCGCGATCACTCTAATACAACTGGGCGACTGGCTAGCGCAGCTAGAACAAGCAGACACTGCTCAGTCTTTCTGGCTTCATTGTGCTGCGCGTTACGCTGGCACAACTGGCGTGCTTGAACAAATCAGCCTGCGCCTGCCGCAGTTCAATCCTGAGCCGTTACGCAAGGCCATTGAGCTCGGCCGTCAAGCAACCGCCTTGCACACCCAAGAACAAACTGAAAAAGCTCTGCCGCTGTTTGAGCAAGCCTTGCAACTAGCGCCGCAACTGATCGAATTGAATATGGCCGCAGCACGCCTTTTTTTAGAACAGCTACGCCAACATCAGCCTGACGCGAATAACCGCCTTGGTGACTGTTTAGAGCGTATAGGCGGTCTGTCTAAGCTTGATCCCGAATCACCTCAGCATCAACATATGCAAACCGCACTGGAGTTAAGCCCATGGTAAAACAGATTGATTTTTCAACGCTGATGGCTTCCAGCGTACATGACATGAAAAACATTATTGCTGCTATCAGTCAGGCCTATGAAAGCCTGCTCGCACAAATGCCCAAAGAACTGCAACACTCATCGCAAGCACGCCTGATTGAGCAAGAAGCACTGCGCCTTGACGCCATGCTAATGCAGTTGTTAGGTATTTATAAATTAGAACACAATCAGCTCCGCCTACAGCCTGAATATTGCCGACTCGATGAGCTATTTGAAGACCTACACAACCGTCACCGCGAGCTGCTGCAATACCGCACTATCGATTTGCAAATCAAACTGGACGATCCGGATTTAGAAGGATTTTTTGATGCCAGCCTGATGGGTACTGTGTTGGATAACGCGCTAGGCAATGCAGTTAATTACTGCCGCAGCAGCATTCTTTTGCAAGCTGAGAGCGTGGATAATGGCGTGCTATTAACCATCAATGATGACGGTCCCGGCTACCCTGCTCATCACTTAGGCGCAGTGCGCAATCAAGCCGCTAGCAGCATTGATCGTGACAGCGGCAGCACGGGTTTGGGTTTGTATTTTGCCGCCAACATAGTCGCTATGCATGATCAGGAAGAACGCCCCGCACGCTTGGAGCTCAGTAATGGCGGCCCGCTCTCAGGTGCTTGCATGACGATCTGGTTAGCTCTACCTAGCTTATTCTAAGACAACCCTGCCGCTCCTAGAGCTCCTCTTAGAGCGGCATCGTTAACTCCACATCCAAATGGGCAAGTGGAGCCTAGCAGTTTGATACATTAGCAGCCAACAAACTAATGCCAAAGCAAAGCACGACCAACGTCCAGCCAACGGCAAACGCTGACGAAAGGCAAACACTCCCAGCCCCACATAGACAATCAGCAACACCAGTTTGCTCGCCACCCAAGCGGTAGTGACGGGATTAAGCTGTAAAACAAATAACAGACTAATACCCATAGCCAACAACAGCGTATCGACCAAATAACTCAAACGGTCAACGCTTTTTCTCAAGCCTTGATGCATCCGCTCACGCCAAAGCAAGCGGTATAAACCGCGCAACAAAAACAACAACCCAGTGGTATAGGCCATGCCAATATGAACGTTTTTAATCCACAGATAATATTCAGCCACTTACTCTTATCCTCAACCCATGCTGTTACGTGAATGCCTGCCAGAGCAAGCGTAACGCCAGCACGGTTAATACTGTATTAAAGACTAGGGTAAAACGCTGGTCACTCAGTTTGTTTAGCTGCAATAAGCCGAGTTTAGTCCCTAACGCGCCTGCGCTAATCATCAGAGCCACCAGCAATAGCCACTCTTTAAACGCAAAACCTGCTACGCCATATACCAGTGCTTTTGGCCCGTGCTGTATGGTCATAGTTACTGCAAAGCTGGCTACTGATACATGACGGCTGTCGGCAAATTTTTGCTTAATAAATGCCGCCACCAAAGGACCGGTTGCCCCGACAAAATGACTTAAAAACGTAGTGATCGCAGCGGCTAAAAAAACTCCCCAGTTGCTTAGCACCCTGCCCGGCAAGCGCGGCCCCCAACACAAAAAAAGAATAAAACTGGCGATAGCGATCTGTAAAGCTGCTAAGGGTAGCTCAATCAAAAACACCGCTGCCAACGCAGCGCCCACAATTGAGCCGGGTAGAAAGTACAACACCGTTTGCCAGTCGATATTGCGCCACAGCAGTACTGAGCGGTAAGCATTAGAACCCAGCTGCACCAAACCATGCACAGGAATAATGGCCGAGACAGGAATGACCAAGCTCAGCACGGCCAATAACAACACTCCACCACCTACACCTACCGCAGCGGTGATAAACGAGGTGAATGCTGCTGTAATTACCAGCAAAAGCACTTGCCAGCCCGACAGCATGTCAGGCAATAAATTATAAAATACGTCTTGCATCAGCTACCCTATACATCAGTGTGGTGCTTAGGAAGCCCACACTGATGATAGTAAGTTGGTATGAACTGGCCGTTGACCCTAGAGGCTATCGCCAAAATCCTGACGAAACTTAGCCTTTAGTTTTTCTTGCCAGTCTGAGGTTGGCGCTAAGCGACCATAGAAAAAACGCAGAATCTCTGGCTCTTGCGTAAACTCCAACCCACCGATCAGGTGGCGGTTGGCATAAAGCCACTCAATACGGTCGATCGCATATTTAACCTGTGACAGCGTAAATACACGGCGCGGCATTGCCAAACGCACCAGCTCCATATTGGCAAAACACTCTGAACCATCCGGCTCACGCTGCTCAGACATAGTTCCGCGTTCCATACCGCGCACACCGCTAGCAATATACAGTATACAGTGCAGCCGCCAAAGCACCAGCGGGATATTGTGTTTGTGGAATATGTTGACATCCTCCCCGCCCTAAAGGACTGGGATTCCCTCTGCAGGACGGCCATGCCCGACCGCAAGAATGTTCTTGGCCGCATTGATGTCGCGGTCGTGAGTGACACCACACTCACTG
>NZ_JAUCDY010000020.1:0-20694 GCF_030362935.1 Thiopseudomonas acetoxidans | reverse complement strand
AGCGGCTGTCATGTTTCGGTTTAGACATAGCTTCATCTCCTAGAGTTGAAGCAGTCCAACTTTAGGGGGGCATTCCAAATCGCGCAAGAGTTGCGCTCCCACAAGGTGGGCGAAGCGGACTTGAGGTACCCACAAGAGCTTTACGCTTCCCCCACCCGAAACTCATTCACCAGCTCGTGTAGGTGTTGTGACATTTTCAGCATGTCTTCACTGATATTGGTAATGTCGCGCACTGATTGGGCGTTGTGACTGCTGGCGTTGGCGATATCATGCAAGGCAATCACCACCTGATTACTCGCGGTTTTTTGTTGCTGTGTAGACAATGAAATCTGCTTCGCGGCATTACTGGTTTTACTCGCTGCATCAACCAGCATACTCAACTCATGCGCGGTTTCTGAGCTCAGCTGCATACCCTGCTGGATCGAAGTAGAACCTTTCTCCGAAGTAATCACCAAGCGATTAATCGAGTCTTGCACCTCTTGAATACGCCCCTCAATCTCAAAAGTAGAATCCGTCACGCTATCCGCCAATCGGCGAATTTCACTTGCCACTACCGAGAAACGCTTACCCGACTCACCCGCACTAGAAGCCTCCAGCGCCGCATTAAAAGCAATCAGCTTGGTCTGGTCAGCTAGGTCATTAATCAAATCCATAACCTTACTAATAGCCTTGGACTGATGCCCCAACTGCAAAATCTCCTGCAGACTCACAGCGCTATCCTGATGAATATCCGCCATACGTTCCTGCAGGTTTTGCATGGTATCCGCCCCTTTTTTACTGCTATCAAGGGTCTGATTCGCCACATCCACCACTACATGGGAATAATCCGCAATCTGCGTAGACGACGCCGACAACTCCTCCATGGTCGAGGTGATTTCAGCCACCGAAGAAGACATTTGCTCAACCGCTGCCGCCATCGACTGAGTCACTCTAAGCTGCGTGCTATTTGAGCGGCTGACCAATCCAGCGGTCATGGCAAGATCTTTCGCCGTGGCACTGATTTGGTCAGAGCCGCTATGCACACCTTTAACAGCAGTCTCCAGCTGGACCAACAAATTATTGGTCTGCGCTGCCAAGGCACCTAAACTACCGCGATCTTGCGTGGTAATGCGCTTAGTTAAATCCAAAGAATCAGCAATCACACCTAACTGCTGCTGAAAACGCGTAATTGGCCCAACAATTCCACGCTGCACCTGCCAAGCCACCATCACGCCCATACCTAAAATCAGCAACCCCAGCATCAGCATAAACATCCACGCCGCGGCGGATGCGGACTTAACCTGCTCGGCAATCACCTGCGCCGGCTCACCAATAATATGCACACCAATTAACTCGCCATTCAAATCAATCACAGGCGATTGCGTAGCAAACCATTGATCATTTAACTCAGTATTTAGCTGACCAGCACGCAAATCTAGCGCATCTAAGTTCAACGACTTAGCAAAATCTAACGCCCGCTCATTAAACCAAGCATCGTTAGGCAACACATAGTTAGCCACCGACTTATTTTGCGCAAGGCTAGGAGAATCACGCAACACATTCTTATTCAGCAGCATAATATAGGCCTGACCATCGGCCTCAAAATCACGGCTGACACTGCCCACACCCTGCAGCACCTCTAAGCTACCGAGGTATTCACCGTTCATAAAAATTGGTGCAACGCCACGTATTGCAAAACCAACCAGTCCAGTTTCCGTCGAACTGGCAAAAGGTTTTTGCTCCTGTATGATTTTTTGAATACTGGGACGAAACAGCAAATCATCACCGTGGTTAGCAGGATCCCAACTACGTAGCCAAGAGCGACCCTCAGCCGTATGAATTTGTATTTTTAAACCGCGGTAATTAGTGGTTTCAGCGTAATTTTTGATAATTCCACTAAGCAGAGTTAGCGCTTTATCGCGAGAGTTGCCCGCAAGGTATTCTGGAACTAACGGATTATTAGCCAGCATCACCGCCAAGCCTAAACCGAACTCTTCCTTGGATTTAATCCGCTCATTTAACACCACCTGCATCGCTTCACTGTGCTTAAGCATAGTGCTTTCAGCCAGTTGAGCACGATGATCCAAGGTATATAACAAGCCAAACAAAAGAAAAACGCTACCCGATAAAATAATGGTAGCAAGCAGTCGTTGCTGAAAGGTAAATGAAGAAAACACCCTAAACTCCTTGCATAAAATTGGCTAACCAAATCATACGCTAACCGCTGCCAAAACCACAGGATTCGACTGACCGAGTGATAGTACCTTAATACACATCAAAACTCTCTGACAGGCACCCGTAGGAGCGCAACTCTTGCGCGATTGGGATTCTCCATGTAGGTCGGTCTTTAGGCTGACATGTCGCCCTAAAGGGGCAACCTACAGGAACATGTTTTGTGGGCTGGCTGCTGGACTTATCGCGCATAAGATGCACTCCCACACACAGTACAGCAATTAGATTCTCAGCCCTGTAAATGACTGAATTTTGTGCAGCACACAAACAAGCAGAAAAACACAGAGCTCAAACCACCAGCAAGCCGCAGGCATAAAGCACAAAACCATGCTCCAACAAACCAACAAAAAACAATGCAAAGCCCTACAGCTTTAGGTAATATTCAGCCTTTCAAAATTTGAACAGTCCATAAGTTAAGCTACATACGTAAAACAGCGTAGGGCGGTAGCGTGCCAAAACAACCAGCAACACCAAGCCATCAACAAAGCACTAAACCATGTGGGATCTGACTTGTCAGGGAACAAAGCTAAACAGCGACACAAAGCTAAATCCCAGTCGCGGAACCTGCCAGCCTTTAAAAGCAAAAGCTTCCCCGACAAGTCGGGCTCCACAAAAACAAAGCTCCAACAAGAAAATAACAATGAACAACGAAGTACTACTTAAAACCCTGCAACACGCCCCAGAAGAGCCCAACCAACGCTCGCTGGCACAGCAGCTCGGCTTTAGCCTTGGCAAAACCAACTACATCCTCAAGGCGCTAACTGAAAAAGGTTTCATCAAGGCCGAACGTTTTGCCAACAGCGACAACAAACTCGCCTACCGCTACGCCCTCACCGCAGACGGAATCCAAGAACGTATCCGTTTGACGGAAAAATTCATCGCGCGAAAAAAGCAGGAATACGAAACGCTAACTAAAGAGCTTGAGCAGTTAAAAAAGTTGTAAACTCTGCTAAAAGCCAACAACACACTTAAATTACAGCGGCTAACCCAGCCCAAAAGACCCCATTCCATGTTCAACACCCTTAAAGAACTCTTCCAGCTCTTAACCCCCACCCAAAGACGCAAGTTTTACGTGTTACAAATCCTTGTCGTGCTTATGGCAATAATGGAGCTGGTCGGTATTGCTTCTATCGGTCCTTTTATGGCGTTGGTGGCAGATATTAACCTGATAGAAACCAACAGTCTTTACAAACAGCTTTATCTTACCAGTGGCATTAGCAACCCAACTAATTTCCTGTTTTTAACAGGCTTAGCCGCTCTTTTAATGCTTGGCCTAGCCTCTGTTATATCTGTCCTCACCACGTGGCGTTTATCACTTTACAGCATGCAAGTGGGCACAGAAATCGCCGACCGCCTTTACGAGCACTACCTACAACAAAACTGGCTTTTTCACTCCACCGGCTCCAGCGCTCAGCTCACCAAGCAGGTTGCAACAGAAGCACCTAGGGTAACGGGCGCAATTATCGTCCCCGCCATGCAGCTAAATACACGTCTAGTGCTAGCTGTCATTATTTCAGTAGCAGTTATTAGCTATAACCCAATTATTGCCCTAGTCGGCTTACTTATGTTTGGTGCGGGTTATGTGGTGATATACCAATTAATAAAAAAACGCCTGATAGTAAACGGCGCGAATATCTCCAGCGCTAGCACCCAACGTTTCCGCCTAATGAACGAAGGCTTTGGTGGCATTAAAGACATCCTAATAATGGGTAGAAACAAACACTTTATCGAACAGTTTCATCAAGAAAATAAAATCTTAGCCAGAGCGCAGGGCACAACCGCCGCCTTTAGCCAAGTACCCCGTTATTTTATGGAGCTACTCGCCTTTGGTGCCATGATTAGCCTAGTACTGGTATTACTTAAATTAGAAAATGGTGAGCTCAGTAAAGTATTACCTGTACTTGCTGTTTACGCCCTAGCAGGTTTTAAATTGCTACCAGCGCTACAGCAAATTTACGGCAGCATCACTACTATAAAAGGCGGTATCGCTGCGTTTGAATCCATTAAGCCTGACTTAGTTGCCAGCCAAACCACCACCAGCAAACCAAGTAAAAGTAGCAAACCCAGCACAGCCAATGCTTTAGACATAAACCAAGCCAAAACCCTAAAGCTAAACGAAATAACCTTTACCTATCCCAACAAGCACCAGCCAGCGCTAGATAACATAACGATGCAAATTCCTATCAACGCCACCATAGGCCTAGTAGGGGAGTCGGGTTCAGGAAAATCCACCACCATAGATTTAATCCTCGGCTTGTTACAGCCAGACAAAGGCAAGCTCTATTTAGACGCACAAGAAATAAACGCCAGCAACCTGCGCGAATGGCAACAGCACATTGGTTTTGTACCGCAAAGCATTTACCTTAGCGAAGGCAGCATTGCCGAAAACATCGCCTTTGGCCTAAGTCCAGAAGAAATCAACCTTGAACAAGTAAAGCAAGCCGCAAAGCTTGCCCACCTAGACGAACTTATCGCCAGCTTAGATAAAGGCCTAGATACCAAAGTAGGCGAAAGAGGTGTACAGCTTTCAGGCGGTCAACGTCAACGCATCGGCATAGCAAGAGCCCTCTACAACCAAGCCAGTATTTTAGTATTTGACGAAGCCACCAGCGCCCTAGATGGCATTACCGAAAAAATAATTATGGACGCAATCCACGAACTCAGCGGCAAAAAAACCATTATCATGATTGCCCACCGCCTTAAAACAGTCCAACAATGCGACATTATTTACATGATGGATAAAGGCAAGGTGGTGGCTCAAGGTACTTACAACCAGCTACTAGAAAATAATTTAAAATTTAAAGAAATGGCAGAGCATGCGTAGTGTTTTCCTTACTAAACAATCGAATGCATGAGTGAAAGCCTAAACTCACAAAGGTAAATTTAATGTTAAGTAACAGCACAATCCTCATCACCGGTGGCACAGGCTCTTTTGGTAACACCTTCGTGCCCATGACGCTAGCCAAATATAACCCTAAAAAAATCATCATTTTATCTCGTGATGAAATGAAACAGTGGGACATGGCTAAAAAATTCGTTTGCGATGACCGAGTGCGCTTTTTTATCGGTGATGTACGTGATAAAGAGCGCCTGTATCGAGCTCTAGACGGTGTTGACTATGTTGTGCATGCTGCTGCCACTAAAATAGTACCCACTGCTGAGTACAACCCTTTTGAATGCGTAAAAACCAATGTTAATGGCGCTATGAACCTAATTGATGCTTGTATTGATAAAGGCGTCAAAGGTGTTGTGGCGCTGTCTACTGATAAAGCCAGTAGCCCGATTAACTTATATGGTGCGACTAAGCTTGCTTCAGATAAATTATTTGTAGCGGGTAACTCATATTCAGGCGAGCATGGCACTAAGTTTTCAGTTGTACGTTATGGCAACGTCATGGGTTCACGAGGCTCGGTGATTCCATTCTTCATGTCCATTAAAGACAGTGGCGTATTACCTATCACTGATGATCGTATGACACGTTTTATGATTTCTCTAGAGCATGCGGTTGATCTTGTTTGGCATGCTTTTGATGACATGGTGGGCGGTGAAATTTACGTTAAGAAAATTCCTTCCATGAAAATGACCGATTTAGCTCGGGTTGTTGCTCCTGAGGCGAAGCAAGAAATCATTGGTATTCGTCCCGGTGAAAAGCTGCATGAGCAAATGATCAGCGCAGAAGATGCTTATTATACCTACGAATACCCTGAGCACTTTAAGATTCTGCCGACAATTAATCAGTGGGCAACCTGTGCAAAACGTATTAAAGACGGTAAAAAAGTACCGGAAGGTTTTGTCTACGCCAGTGATAATAATACTGAGTGGATGAAGGACGAAGACCTACAAGCGTGGATTGAAGCTAACCGTGAAAAAATCGGGAGCATTTAAATGATTCCTTATGGTCGTCAGGATATCAGCCAGCAAGACATTGATGCTGTTGTTGAGGTGTTGCAGTCTGATTTTTTAACACAAGGGCCTAAAGTGCCTTTATTCGAAAAGACGGTCGCTGAACACGTTGGCGCAACACATGCACTCGCAGTAAATAGTGCAACTTCAGCTCTGCATATCGCTTGTTTAGCTTTAGGTTTAGGTGAAGGCGACTGGCTTTGGACAACGCCCATTACCTTTGTAGCTTCTGCAAACTGCGGCTTGTATTGCGGTGCGCAAGTCGACTTTGTGGATATCGATCCTGTTACCTATAACCTCTGCCCTAAAGAACTAGAAAAAAAGCTGATTGCAGCAGAGAAAACTGGAAAGCTACCGAAAGTAGTTGTACCGGTTCATTTCAGTGGTCAACCTTGTGATATGCAAGCCATTCACCAACTAGCCCAAACCTATGGCTTTAAAATTATTGAAGATGCCTCCCACGCCATAGGTGGCAAGTACCAAGGCGAACCTATAGGCAATTGCCGTTACAGCGACATCACTGTATTCAGCTTTCACCCAGTAAAAATCATCACTACTGCTGAAGGTGGTTTAGCACTGACCAATGATGATGCGCTTGCTGAAAAAATGAATTTGTACCGCAGCCATGGTGTAACCCGCGATACAAGTTTAATGACCCATGAGCCGGATGGGCCTTGGTATTACCAGCAGGTAGAACTGGGTTTTAACTACCGGATGACAGAGTTACAAGCTGCCTTAGGTATCAGCCAAATGCAGCGTTTGGATGAGTTTGTTGCGCAGCGTCATAGATTAGCTGAACGTTATAATCAGCTGCTTGCAGACCTGCCGTTAACCTTACCTTGGCAGCACCCAGATAGTTATTCTGGCTTGCATTTGTATGTAATTCGTCTGCAACTAGATAAAATTAACAAGACTCACCGCCAAGTGTTTGAAGAGTTACGAGCCGCGGGTATTGGCGTCAATCTGCACTACATTCCTGTGCATATGCAACCGTATTATCAAGACATGGGTTTTAAAAAAGGTGACTTCCCAGAAGCAGAGCGCTATTACAAAGAAGCCATTAGCTTGCCAATGTTCACCAGCCTAACAAAGTATAGCCAAGAATTAGTAGACGAGTGTTTAAATAAAATAATTATTAGTTAGAGGTGACGTTGTTTTGATTGGTTATCTTAATATTGAATGGATAAAAAGAATTTTATTTAAGGTTGAAGATTATGTTTTTGAAAAAAAACATGGGTTAGAGTTGTCTGGAATTGTTAATAAAGAAGATTTGGATTTTAGGAGGACTGGCTCTTTTGAGCATGCTAATGCATATCAAGCAGTATATTGTAGAAATTTACGAGTATTAATAAATGAAGCGAGTAAGTTTGGTGAATATAAATGTTTTGTTGATATTGGAGCGGGTAAAGGAAAAGCTTGCTTTTATGCTCACTATTTAAATAAGTTTTCAAGTATTATAGGTGTAGAGCTTAGCAAGCAGTTAATAGAAATAGCAAATAAAAATTTGAATATAAGTAGAGCTGAAAACGTTAGCTTTATTTGTTGTGATGCTGCTAGATTTGACTTGCCACAAATTAAATCTATAGTTTTTATGTTTAATCCCTTTGATCAAGTTATTATGGAAACATTTATTAGCAATAATTTGGAAACCTTGCGTAGGAATAAATCATTGATTGCATATGCGAATAATAAACACCATGATGTCTTATTTGATCTTGGTTTTAGTACGGTTTTTAAATGTGATGTAAGAGATATTTCTTTGCATCAGTTAAAGTAATATTTAATTTTTATTTTGTTGTTTATAGGCGTGTTATGTTGGATCTTATAGTAAGTAAGCACTTTAAAGAAGAGTTTGACGAGGCTGAGTTTTTTTGTAATGACACATGGTGTGATATTTTAAAAAGTCATGGTGGTGATTATGATATTAATTACACCATAAAAATGCAAAGTTATTATTGTGAGTATTATCTTGGCTCAAAGAGCTTAAGTATAACCTATGCTAAGGATGGTAAATCAATTTTTTTTCTTCCAATGTTTTTATATCAGAGGCGAGGGGTTTATGTTGTAAGTACTGATGGGGAGTATTTATTTGAACCCTTGTATATGAAGGGTGTTCCTGTATCTTACCAGAAAAGATTAAATAAAAAAATATTTATATTTATAAATAAGTTGTTTAAAGAACTTGGTGTTTTGGAGTACCATTGCATTGCTAAAAGCTCTAATCTTAGTCTTTGGCATGAATTAGTTTTAAATCATGCTTATGATGAGTTTAGCGTCTTCAGTTACGGTGTTGATATAAGAGCCCCCGAATCAGAGATACGGTCTCATTTTAGGAAAAGTTATCGCCCTTTGGCATCTAAAGCCTTGAAGTTATGGAAGTATTCGGTGCATGATCGATGTACAAGTGAGATGATTCAAAAATTCAGGGAGTTGCATCTATCTGTTAGTGGTCGGATTACGAGAAGTGAGAAAAGTTGGTTAATACAAGCAGAGCAAATAAATGCAGGTGAAGGTTTTTTAGTCTTTATTGATAATGATATAGAAACGATAGGCGCAGCTTTATTTCTGCACAGTAAAACGATGGCTACATATGCAGTTGCGGCGTATAAACGTGAGTTTTTTGAATTTCCAATAGGGCATGGTGTTCAATTAATTGCTATAGAGCAATTAAAAAAAATTGGTGTGAAAGATTATTTGCTTGGAAGTGTTAATGCACCATGGGTAAACTTTATTACTGATAAAGAAAGAGCCATTGAAGACTTTAAGAAAGGATTTTCGACTTACACTAAAGTAGATACTGTATTCAGACTAAGAGTGTTAGATTAAGTATTTTAAGTTATGCAAATTAATTCGTTCATTGCAGAGAGTGTCATAGAAAAACTCGCCCTAGGCACTGTCCAATTCGGCCTAGCTTACGGGATTGCCAACCAACAAGGTCAAGTTACAGAAACAGAAGTAAACTCTATCCTCGATTTGGCTTCTGCCAATGGAATTAATACCCTTGATACTGCTATTGCGTATGGTGAAAGCGAAAAAGTCTTAGGTAAAATGCCACTTAATGGCTTTGAAATTATAACAAAATTACCGTCAGTGCCTGATAATTGTCGAGATGTATTAGGGTGGGTGGAGCAAGAACTTGAAGCTTCTTTCTTGCGCCTTAATGTTAGCAGCCTAAACGGTTTGCTTTTACACAGGCCTGAACAGCTTACAGGTAATGTTGGAAAACAGCTTTACCAGGCTTTACAGCAAAAAAAGCAGGAAGGCATTGTCAAGCGTATTGGTATATCCATTTACTCACCAGACGAGCTAAGCGGCCTTGCTGACAAGTTTCACTTCGATTTAATTCAAGCGCCATTAAATATTATTGATAGACGTTTACAAGAGTCGGGCTGGCTGAAAAAACTTTCGTTATCTGGTACACAGATTCACGTTCGCTCGGTATTTATGCAAGGATTACTGCTTATGTCCAGTGCGGCAAGACCAGAAAAATTTAACCGCTGGTCATCTTTGTGGGCTACCTGGGACGAATGGCTGAAGACCACTGGGTTAACACCTCTTCAAGCGTGCCTACGTCATGCTTTAGCCATACCAGAAGTAGAAAAAGTAGTCGTCGGTGTTGATAGCTCAGCTCAGTTAAATGAGATATTACAAGCTGCAAAAGGTAGGTGCACAGAACCCCCAGCAGAGTTAGCCTGTTCTGATATCAAACTATTAAACCCCTCTCTTTGGAGTCATTTATGAAAGTTGTCGCCATCGTTCAGGCTCGTATGGGGTCAACACGATTACCTAATAAAGTTATGAGATCTATTGTTGGCTTGCCAATGATAGAGCTGCTGCTTAAGCGTTTATCAAAAGCTAAAGAAGTCGATCAAATCGTTGTTGCAACTTCCATTGACCCACGAAACGAGCCTCTTGTAGAGCGAGTTCAGCAACTTGGCTACGCTTGCGAACAAGGCAGTGAGAAGGATGTATTAAGTCGCTACCTTCAAGCAGCTGAGGCTCATCACGCAGATGTGATTGTTCGGATCACGGGAGACTGCCCACTCGTAGACCCTGAGCTAGTCGATACAGTGATATCTGCTTTTAAAGCTAACCCAGTTGATTATTTTAGTAATGTCTCGCCAGCCACCTATCCAGATGGGTTAGACATCGAAGTCTTCACCCTAAAGGCCCTGCAGCGTTCAGCTCAAGAAAGTGATAGTGAGTACGATCACGAGCATGTCACTCCTTATATACGAAACCAGCTTTCTTTTAGCAAAAGCTCAATTCAGCACAACGAAGATTTATCAGCGTTACGCTGGACGGTTGATGAACTTGAAGACTTACAAGTTATTACTCATATTTTTGAGCACTTCGCGCCAGACATTCATTTTAGCTGGCTAGAAGTATTGGAGTTACAAAAAAACAAACCAGAACTGTTTTTAAGCAATCAAACAATTAAGCGTAATGAAGGAGCCACCATGGGTAGCGGTCAAAAGCTTTGGAAGCGTGCAAAAAAGGTAATTCCTGGCGGTAATATGCTGCTATCTAAGCGTGCAGAAATGTTTTTACCTGATCTATGGCCAGCTTATTTTAGTAAAGCCAAAGGCTGTCAAGTGTGGGATATGGACGGCAACCAATTTACCGATATGTCCATTATGGGTATTGGTACTAATACCCTTGGTTATGGTAACGAAGAAGTCGATGCTGCAGTACGCTCAGTGATTGATACAGGCAACATGTCCACGTTAAATGCCCCAGAAGAAGTGTATTTGGCAGAAAAATTGATTGAACTTCATCCTTGGGCAGACATGGTTCGTTTTGCAAGGTCTGGCGGTGAAGCTAATGCGATAGCGATTCGCATAGCGCGCGCAGCTTCTGGTAAAGACAAGGTAGCAGTTTGCGGTTATCACGGTTGGCATGACTGGTATTTATCGGCCAATCTAGGTGATGATGAAAATCTTGCTGGCCACTTGTTACCAGGTCTAAGCCCTAAGGGAGTACCCAGCAATCTTAAAGGCACAGTATTTCCTTTTAATTACAACAACTATGCAGAGCTAGAAAACCTAGTGAATAAGCACGACATAGGTGTAATTAAAATGGAAGTAGTCCGTAATATGGGGCCTGAAGATAACTTTCTACACAAGGTAAGAAAATTAGCAACGGATAAAGGAATTGTACTTATTTTTGATGAGTGTACTTCTGGCTTTCGTGAAACCTTTGGTGGCTTACATAAAAAGTACGGTGTAGAACCAGATATGGCCATGTTTGGTAAAGCGTTAGGTAATGGTTATGCAGTAACGGCAACTATTGGTAAAAAAGAAGTTATGGAGGCTGCTCAATCCACCTTTATCAGTAGCACCTTCTGGACTGAGAGAATTGGCTCTGCTGCAGGGTTAAAAACGTTAGAAGTGATGGAAAAAGTAAAATCCTGGGAAACCATAACCGCAACAGGTTTAACCATACGGGACGGTTGGCAGAAACTTGCAGATAAGCATGAGTTAGCCATTAGCCATTTTGGTTTGCCAGCACTCACTGGCTTCTCTTTTGCTAGTGAAAAGAATCTTTTCTATAAAACACTCATTACCCAAGAAATGTTAAGCAAAGGCTATCTAGCTAGCAATGCAGTCTATGTATGTACAGAACACACTCAACAAGTAGTCGATGCTTACTTTGAAAATCTTGACCCGATTTTTGCATTAATCAAAGAATGCGAAGAAGGGCGTGATGTAGAGGCTCTACTTAAAGGGCCGGTATGCCACGGTGGTTTTAAGCGGTTGAATTGACACAATGAAGATTGTTCTTCGCGTAGACGCTTCCATTGAAATGGGCAGCGGTCATGTGATGCGCTGCCTTACCTTAGCCGATGCGTTAACGCAGGCAGGTGCAGAATGCCACTTTATTTGCCGTGAGCATCCGGGCCATCTAAATGCGCTAATCACAGAGCGTGGTCATATTGTTAATTCCCTGCCGTATATTGAGCAGCACAAACAACGCCAGTACAGCAAAGCTGAAGAACTTGCGCATGCCAATTGGTTAAGGGCGACGCAAGAGCAAGACCTTGAATCGTGTATCCCAATTCTTAAGTTGTTACAGCCAGACTGGCTGATTGTTGATCATTACGCAATTGATGAGCGCTGGCACAAAAAGCTGCGCCCCTATTGCCAAAAGATTATGGTCATTGACGATTTAGCTGATCGACAGCACGATTGCGATCTTTTATTGGATCAAACATTTGGACGTAGCGAAGAAGATTATGTGCTGCTTGTGCCTGAACATTGCGAAATCTTGTGCGGTGCACAATATGCTTTATTACGACCTGAGTTTGCCCAATGGCGTGATTACAGCCTTAAACGCCGCGCTCAAGGACAACTCGAACATTTACTGATTAATTTGGGTGGTGTGGATAAAGACAATATCACCACGGAAATCCTGCAAGCCCTTGCCAACACAGCTTTGCCTGACAACTGCCGCATCACTGTGGTAATGGGCGCAACAGCGCCCTGGGTTGAGCGTGTACAACAACAAGCCGCTTTGATGCCTTGGCCAACAGAAGTGAAAGTAGGTGTGAATAATATGGCGGAGCTGATGGCTAATAGCGATTTGGCTATCGGTGCCGCAGGTGCGACCTCTTGGGAGCGTTGTTGTTTAGGGTTGCCTAGCATAGTAATTTGCTTAGCAGATAATCAAAGAAAAGTAATTCGAAGCCTTGAGCAATCTGGGGCAGCAATTCTGTGTAGTTTAGAAGAGAGTATAAGCAGTATTAAGTTATCGCCCAAACTTAAATTAGCAGAACATTTCTTAGTTCGGTTAATTAAAAACTCTTCCATTATTATTGATGGTCTAGGTTGCAATAGAGTAGTTAATAAGATTTGGAGTGAAAATGAATAATTTTATTCTTACTGGAATTAATAGAGGTTTAGGGAAAGCGTTAAGCAAGGAGTTGCAAAAAAACTTTAAAGCAGAAGATAAAAAAATATTCATATCGCGTAAGGAATTGCCAAACAATACAATAAATCCGTCTACAGAACACATTCAGATGGATTTATCAAAAAACGATATAGAATTAGACTGGATCAGCTTAGGAAAACAAACTAGGCAAGTTATATTTATTAATAATGCTAGTGTCATCGAGCCAATTTGCAAAGCTTCCGACCTTTCTATGGAAGAGCTAAATAAAGCAATGAACGTGAACTTTAAAAGCCCGTTTAAGATAGCTCAACGACTTACACGTGAAACACAACGCTTCGGAATTGAACTTTTAATTTTCAATATCACAACTGGAGCAGCTATTAGACCAATTCAAGGTTGGTTTGCATATTGTACAAGTAAAGCAACCATAAAAATGGCTTTAGATGTTCTCAGTAAAGAAAATGATCATGTAAAAGTTATCCACTTTGATCCAGGTGTGATGGATACAGATATGCAAAAAGTTATTCGCTCTAGCTCTAAAGCTCAAATGCCTGATGTGGAGCTTTTTCTGGATTTGAAAAGAAATAGTGAGTTGAAGTCTCCGACAGATATAGCGAAAAATATCTGTGATGCTATCAAGAAAGAAATACTATGAAGGTTGCTTTGATCTCAGATATCCACGCAAATATCTTTGCATTAGATGCTGTATATGAAGATTTAGAGCAGGAGAAGGTTGACCACATTTTAGTTGTTGGAGATTTAGTTGGTTATTATTACTGGCCAAAAGAAGTTATAGAGCGATTACGTAATGATGGTAGAGTTATTTGCATAAGAGGGAATCATGAGGACATTCTCCTAGAAACCTTATCATCTGTTAAGAAAGCTGATTTTTTTCGTAAAAAATATGGATCTGGCTACGATATTTGTCAAGAAACTCTGAGTAAAGAAGATATAAAATGGCTCTCTGAATTACCAAAAAATATAGAGCTAAGAATCGATGACTGTACCTTTTATCTTTCACATGGCAGCCTCACAGAAACCGATGAATATTTATATCCTGATACTTCTATCGAACGTTTAAAGCAGAACTACTCTAATTGTAGGTTCACTATATTTGGTCACACTCACTACCCTTTTATACACACCCATGAGAATAAAGTATTAATCAATCCTGGTTCAGTTGGACAGCCTCGAGATATAGGTGGTCTTGCAAGTTATGCAATCATCAATACTGAAAATTTTGTTACAAGATTTAAGCGTTTATCGTTCAATTTTTCACGATTAGTAGAGGCAGCTAAGTCAAAAGATAGTGAGTTAGAGTATCTCTGGAAAATAATGAAGAGGTAGTAACGAATGAATATATTAATCAGTGGTATTGCTGGTGATATTGGATTTGGAGTAGCTAGGATATTACGCTGCAATCACTGGAGTGGTGAAATTCATGGAATGGATATTCAGTCAGATCATGCTGGAGAATTTATTTGTGACTTTATTGCGACTAGCCCGAGAGCTGATGAGGAAAACTATTTAGAGTGGCTGTCAGAATATGTTTCGCGCCATAATATAAGGGTTTTCATCCCTACCAGTGAAGCTGAAATTTCAAAGATTGCTTTTAACGGTATAGATACAATAGCGAATGCCACCATAATCAAGACAAATGATTTAGTCATACAGAAATGTTTAGATAAGCACGATTGTTTAAGTTATCTATCATCTTGTGGCATCCCTGTTCCCGAGCATGGTCTTTTAATTAATGAAAAGCCTAATGCATACCCGATAATAGTCAAACCGAGATCAGGTCAGGGAAGTAAAGGGCTTCTTAAAGTGTTCTCAGAAAAAATGTTACCTATTGACTCATTAACAAGCTTAGTTTGGCAAACTTATTTAGAGCCTGATAATGAAGAGTATACATGCCCTGTATTTAGATCTGAAGAAACAGGCACTCGTATTTTAATAATTAAACGGACCCTTCAAGGTGGTTTTACTAATAAAGGTGAAGTTATAAATAACGTGCAAATAGAAAAGTACGTAGATGCAATTGCCGAGGCACTAGAACTTGATGGGGTAATGAATGTTCAATTAAGACTTACAAGCCAAGGACCAAGACTTTTTGAGATAAATCCACGCCTATCAAGTACGTTAGTATTTAGAGATAAAATGGGGTTTTGTGATTTAAGTTGGCTTTTATCACTTCGAATTGGTTTACCTGTAGCTGATTACACACCACCAACTGCAGGAACCCGCTTTTATCGCGGCGTTCAAGAGTTTATTTCATATGCGTGAGAATTAAAAATGACAAATACTCCAAGTATACATATCGCAGGGCGCCGCATCGCACAGGACGAGCCGCCTTATATCATTGCTGAACTATCCGCGAATCATAATGGCAAATTAGAAACAGCGCTGAAGATTATTGAAGAAGCTAAAAAATCCGGTGCAGATGCCGTTAAGTTACAAACTTATACCGCAGATACCATTACTTTAAACAGTGATGCTGAAGAGTTTCGTATTAAAGGTGGTTTATGGGATGGGCGTACACTATATGACCTTTACGAAGAAGCGCATATGCCCTGGGATTGGCATAAAGCCTTATTTGATCACGCACGCAAGCTCGCTATTACAATTTTCAGTTCACCGTTCGACAATACCGCTGTCGACCTGCTAGAAGACTTGAATGCACCTGCTTATAAAATCGCATCCTTTGAAGCAGTAGATTTGCCATTAATTAAATACGTGGCCAGTACAGGCAAGCCGATGATTATTTCAACCGGCATGGCGGATGCAGAAGAAATTGCAGAAGCGATTGAGGCTGCACGAGAAGGCGGTTGCAAAGAACTCGCTATCTTGCATTGCGTTAGCGGCTATCCGGCTCCGGCCGCAGATTACAATTTGCGCACCATTACCGACATGATTGAGCGATTTGGCCTCGTTACAGGCTTGTCTGATCACACCCTCGATAACACGACAGCTATTACTAGCGTGGCGTTGGGCGCATCAATCATTGAAAAACACTTCACCCTAGACCGCAGTGGCGGTGGCCCAGACGATAGCTTCTCATTAGAGCCGGCAGAGTTAACTGCCTTATGCCGAGACAGCAAAACGGCTTGGCAAACGCTTGGTAATGTGAATTACGGCCGTAAATCTAGCGAACAAGGTAACGCACAGTTCCGCCGCTCTTTGTATTTTGTGAAAGACATGAAGGCGGGTGATGTGATTACTGAAGATGCAGTGAGAAGCGTAAGGCCAGGCTTTGGTTTGGCACCGAAGTATTTTGAAGAGTTAGTAGGTAAGCGTTTAAAAGTCGATGCTAGCTACGGAGCACCAGTTAACTGGAGTTTGTTTGAAGAGTAAAGCAATGATGCTAGTTTCACCTCATATCAATGATGGGATGAGCGTACATTATATGACCTTTACCAAGAAGCACACATGCCATGGGATTGGCATAAGCCTTTATTTGATCACGCCCGTAACCTAGGCATCACGATTTTTAGCTCACCCTTTGATAATACAGCCGTTGATCTGTTGGAAGACTTGAACGCACCTGCTTATAAAATCGCCTCTTTTGAAGCTGTTGGTTTGCCATTGATCAAATTTGCCATTTTATCTTTATTGCATTAATTGTAGGAGTGTTTAATTGAATAATAGTGTTTTTATTCCAATTGAGATAATGAGACGAGAGTATATTAGTAAGCTTTTATTGGCTGTGCAGCTTGTAATGAGAGGAATGCCAGTAATAATAGGTCATAAAAGCCCAGTACTAAAATTAGCATTAAATGCGGCTGAGCCAGGAGTTTTATTTTATAAAAGCTCTCGAGGTGGAGGTAATGAAGAACTGTTTGATGCCTTGCAAAAGAAAGGCTTTTTGATAGTAGCTCAAGATGAAGAGGCAGGAATAATATTCGATGATTTTTCTGACTTCTATACTAGAAGGACATCATTGAGTCAGATTAATACTCTAGATATGTTTTTCACTTGGGGTGAAGATGATTATAAGTTTTTAGGTAGTAAATTTAATAGTAGTAAAAGCTCAATTGTTTATAATTTAGGCGCTCTTCGTTCATGCTTTTGGGGTGATTTTGGCATGCGATATTATAGTAAGGATATCAAGCATTTAAAAAATAGATTTGGTGATTATGTGCTGTTGGTATCTAATTTAGCTACATACAATCAGTTTTTAAATAAAAAACAATCATTGGAGCATCTGTCACAATATGAAAGCTTTGATATCAAAGAGAGTGATGCACAGTATTTGGCGGAAAAGAAGATTTTTAACCAATACTTGAAGTTGATTAAAGTATTGACAGAGCAGTTGCATAAAACTGTTATTATTCGGCCACATCCTGCTGAAAGTGTAGATGCTTGGGAGCGTAGCGTTAAGGGTATTAATAAAGCCCATGTGGAAAAAGATGGAGAGTTGTTGTCTTGGATACTTGGATCTGAATTTATTATTCAGAATAACTGCACATCAGCAATTGAGGCCGCATGTGCTAATATTCCAGTTATTACATATGCTGATGAAGTTAATGACTTAACAATTCTGAGTTACGGTAAAGAAAACATACCCAATAAAATATCTGTACATGCGTTTGGGATTAATGAGTTTGTTGCTGCTGTTAATGACTTAGCTTTAGTTTGGTCAGAGGAAAAAAGAAAAGAAAAAAGGGAGGCTTTTTTAAATAAAAAGTTAACTAATTATGGGACTATGGTTCCAGCTGAAAAAATAGCTGAAAGAATTATAATTTATACTGGAAAGCCAAATCCTAATGGTAATGTTGGTATTGGTAAAGATACCTTTATGTATGACTTATATGAATTATACCGCTGCTCAAGGTTTAGACCAAAGAGTATAGGAGTTATAATGGATATAAATAAAAGAGAAACGCTTTCTAAGGCTAAAATTAAACATGATCTTAAAGGTTTAATGGAAGCCATGGGCATTAAAGTGGGCATAAAAACAAAAAGAGTCGCACCGAATAGTTTTTATATATATCCGCAGGAGTTTTTTAATGAAAAATAACAGTAGTGCTTTTGTGGTCGGTTGGCATGCTCATAAAAATACTGGGGACAATGCAATGCTCCAGGTTATATCTTGGTTGCTCAATAAAAAGTTAAATGTAAAAAACATATATTTGCTATGCACATTAAAAACACTACCAATCTCATATGTTAATGATGTTGAGTTGAGGCCTGTTTTCTGGTTAAGCGATAAGACATTTTTTTTTAAAAAATTTTTTTTTCATAAAGCGATAAGTATAAGTGATATTTTAATTTTTGGTGGCGGTAGTATTTTTCATAGCGAAAATAGTATTCATTGGAAACTGGATATTCTTAAAAAATATAAAAGACTATATCCTGATAATAAAGTGATAGCTTTGAGTGTTTCTATAGGCCCTTTCCCAACAGGCACTGCTGAGTTATTGTTTAAAGAGTTTGTTTCGCTGTTAGATTTGATTGTGGTTCGTGACGCTTGGAGTGAGAAATTCCTGGAAGAAAAATGTGCGGAGTCAAATTTTATTAGATCAAGTGATTTTGCTTTTTTTATGCCGCACTTATTGAACTATGATAAATGTACCGATAAGAAAAAAGCTAAGAAAAGAGTTGGTATATCCCTAAAGTATTTCGATAACAACATTTTATCTGAAAAAATACTTAATGCAATTGAAGGGTTGATTAATAATTTCGAGTTAGAGTTTGTTTTTTTTGCTTTTTCCCAAGAAGATGAGAAATATTTTAAGTGTATTTCTAGGCTTGATACTAGTTTCAAGTGTTGTTTTCATGGCTATAGTGATAGTCCTTTTAGATTTATTGAGCTGATGAGCGACATGGCGGCCTTTGTAGGGATGAGGCTACATAGTCAAATTTATGCAACTATTTTAAATATTCCACTTATTGTCCTAGATTATCATTATAAATGCACTGAGTTTTCTAAAGAAGTTGGAGTTCCTAATGAGTATGTCCTCAATCTTGATAGTCTAGACGCATCTATTCTTTATGATAGGCTAGACAAGTTACTGGTTTCGCGTTATGAATTTATTGATGTTGAGAAAAAAGTCAAAAAAGATATTGATATAGTTAATGAAGCAATTGGAAGACTGCTATGATATCTGTTGTAATACCAACATGTAATAGAAGTGAATATTTGCTTTCGTCGGTCCTTTCTGTTGTTGAGCAAAGTGTGCAGCCATTTGAAGTTATTATCGTTAATAATGGCACTCAGGAGATAGACAAAACAATACAGGATTGTAGTCCATTAATAAAAGTTGTAAATATTATGCCGTTTGCTGGGGTTTCTCAGGCCAGAAATATTGGGGTTATTGTATCATCTGGTAAATATATCGCTTTCCTCGACGATGATGACTTATGGGGCGTAGACTATATTAAAAAAATATCTTCATATATTCAGGAGACTAATTTTGATTTGTTAGTGGCTAGGGTAGATCAGTTAAAAGATGGTGAGATTGTATCGTTCAAGTCTAGTGCAAAGTTCCCATTAATTGAGGATGCATTGAAATTTAACCCTGGGTATGTTGGTAGCTCACTTGTCGTGAAGAAAAGTAGTTTTTTGAAGGCTGGCGGCTTTGATGTAAAACTAATCACTTCTGAGGATAAGTCATTATTTATCAGTATGTCTTTACTATCAATGAAGGTTGTTCACGCAAGCGATATGCAAACTATACTCAGGCAGCACGATGGTGAAAGGCTTACGAATAGTCTTACTATGTTAAAGGGGATTGAATGTTTTTATTTTAAGTGGTCAGATAAGATGACTTTAAATACAAAGTTATTCAATAAATGTAAGCTTTATAGATATAAGTGGCTCATGAGTAAAAATCCTTTATACTTGATTTTGTATTCTATTTTACGTATTTATATAAGAATAGTTGATTTTATATAGATGCTTGGCGGTTGCATACTCTGAGTGTAACAACTAGTGTTTTTGCTCTTCATTAATATTAACTGATATTACTACATCGGTTATTACTTAAATTGGACAGCGAAAATCAAAGCGTTTGCGTGGTCTTATATTGAGCTGATTGGCTATCGCATCTAGGTCAGTCTGAGAGTGAGCCGATAAATCTGTGCCTTTAGGTAAATACTGCCGAATCAAGCCGTTGATATTTTCATTGCTGCCGCGCTGCCAATGGCTGTGCGGGTCACAGAAGTAAATGGCTACGCCTGTTCTTTGAGTGATCTGAGCATGGTGCGTCATTGCCCTTACTTGGTCATAAGTCATGCTCTTACGCAGTGGTAAATCCATTCGGTTTAACCCGCCTTATTCATGAGCTCTAAAAAAATGGCCCAGCCCTGCCAAGTCGCTGCAGCAGTGCGTACAACCCAGCCCTAGCCTAATTTTTGTTCTTTAAAAACACAGTTTCCTCGCCGTTTCTGGCAAAATCGAGCCAAATCTCAGGTCGTTGGTTGTTTTTTCCGGCACAGAAACGAGCATACCATTACGCAGCAGGGCTGTTAATAAATCTGTGCTAGTTTCATCTGGTTGTTAAAGAACACAGGTCAGGTTAGTATTTGTCATGGCGTATCGCTCTACTGTTAATAATTTCTTGGTCGAAACAATCAACAGGATACGCCACTTTCTTTTCCCCACATACACCACGGTAATCCCCCCGAAAAATAGCAGTGCTCATAAGTAGAATTTTCCATAAGCTATACGCAAGGAGATTCTGCATGAAA
>NZ_JAUCDY010000019.1:0-26742 GCF_030362935.1 Thiopseudomonas acetoxidans | reverse complement strand
GCGCGAGGCGTTCTATCAGGCCAACTCAAGCGTTGCCGGGAAATGCCAATCGCGCAAAAGTTGCGCTCCCACAAGAGCCCGTTGCGCCTGTGCGGGGCATGCATTCGACTCTTGCGCGAGGCGTTCTATCAGGCCAACTCAAGCGTTGCCGGGAAATGCCAATCGCGCAAAAGTTGCGCTCCCACAAGAGTCCTACAAAAAATCGCTGTTCTACAAAGCGGGTAGGCGTATTAAGTTTCGTACGCTAAGTTAGGCATTAACCAGCGTTCGCTGTCTTCTAGGCTTTGGCCTTTACGCTTGGCATAGCTTTGCACCTGATCTTTTTCGATTTTACCCACCGCAAAGTATTTGGCTTCTGGGTGGGCGAAATACCAGCCGCTGACCGCTGCCGTGGGGAACATCGCATAGTGCTCAGTGAGGCTCACACCGCAACTTCCTTCAGGGTCCAGCAATTCAAATAGCGAACCTTTTTCTGTGTGGTCGGGGCAGGCTGGATAGCCAGGTGCTGGGCGAATACCGCTGTATTGTTCACGAATGAGATCATCGTTATCTAGCTGCTCATCGGCTGCATAGCCCCAATACTTGGTGCGCACTTGGTGGTGCAGCCATTCCGCAGTAGCTTCCGCTAAACGATCGGCTAAGGCCTGCACCATAATGGCGTTGTAATCATCGCCTTGCGCTTTGTATTCGTTACATAATTCTTCTACACCAATTCCTGCGGTGACAATAAAACCGCCAACATAATCGGTTAGGCCGCTGTCTTTAGGTGCTACATAATCAGCCAAGCAACGGTTGGCGCCTTGGTCACGGATGACGGACTGTTGACGCAAGTGGTGCAGACGGCGTAAGGGCTGACCTTGCTCGTCATAGAGCTCAAGGTCGTCATGGTCCACCTGATTGGCAGGCCAGAAACCAAACAGCGCACGGGCTTCAATAAGATTCTCATTGACCATTTTATCCAGCATCACCTGCGCTTCATCGAACAGGGTTTTGGCTGCTTCACCCACCACTTCGTCCTCGAAAATACGCGGGTATTTGCCCACTAGGTTCCAAGAGATAAAGAACGGTGTCCAGTCGAGATACTTACGGATTTCATGCAAATCAAGGTTTTTCAGCAGCTTGCTACCCGTAAAACTGGGCACTGGAGGCTGATAAGTGCTCCAATCCAGCTGTAAGCGATTGTCTAGCGCTTGCTGGTAAGTGAGGTATTTGGTCTTGGCGCTGCGGTTAGCGGTACGCTCACGGATAAGCGCGTACTCCTCACGAATGCCTTTGATGTAGTCTGGTTTAAGCTCTTTGGATAATAAGGTCGTCGCCACACCCACGGCACGGGAAGCGTCGGTAACATAAACCACAGCATCATTGGTGTAGTGTGGGTCGATACGCACAGCAGTGTGTGCCTTGGAGGTGGTGGCACCACCGATCATCAGCGGTAGCTGGAAGTTCTGGCGCTGCATTTCCTTGGCCACGTGCACCATTTCGTCCAATGAGGGGGTAATCAGCCCGGACAGGCCGATAATGTCGACTTTTTCCTCGATGGCGGTTTGCAGGATCTTGTCCGCAGGTACCATCACACCCAGGTCAACGATGTCATAGCCGTTACAGCCCAGCACCACAGCAACAATGTTTTTGCCAATGTCGTGCACGTCGCCTTTTACGGTGGCGACCAGAATCTTGCCTTTGGCTTCCGGCTGATCGCCTTTTTCCTCTTCAATAAAGGGAATCAGATGATTCACCGCCTGCTTCATCACGCGGGCGGATTTGACCACCTGCGGCAGAAACATTTTGCCGCTGCCGAACAGGTCGCCCACCACGTTCATGCCGTCCATCAGCGGGCCTTCAATTACGTGAATCGGGCGTTCGGCCTGCTGGCGGGCTTCTTCGGTGTCTTCCACAATATAGGTGGTGATGCCCTTGACCAGTGCATGTTCCAGGCGCTTGTTGACCGGCAGCTTGCGCCATTCTTCGTCTTCGACTTCTTTGGTGCTGCCATCGCCGCGGTATTCTTCGGCAATTTCCAGCAGGGCTTCGGTGGCGCCCGGGTGGCGATTGAGGATGACGTCTTCTACTTTGTCACGCAGGCGTGGCGGAATCTGGTCGTAGATTTCCAGCTGGCCGGCATTGACGATACCCATGTTCAGACCATTGCGGATGGCATGGTAGAGAAACACAGAGTGAATCGCTTCGCGCACGGGGTTGTTACCACGGAACGAGAAAGAAACGTTGGAAACACCGCCGGAGGTCAGGGCGTAGGGTAGGTTGTCACGAATCCAGGCCATGGACTCGATAAAATCCACGGCGTAGTTGTTGTGTTCCTCGATGCCGGTGGCCACGGCAAAGATATTGGCATCGAAAATGATGTCTTCCGGCGGAAAACCGACCTGATTGACCAGAATGTCGTAGGAGCGGGCGCAGATTTCGTTCTTGCGCGCGGCGGTATCGGCCTGGCCCTGTTCGTCAAAGGCCATCACGATAATGGCAGCACCATAGCGGCGGCACAGCGTGGCGTGTTTGATGAACTCGTCCACACCTTCCTTCATGGAAATGGAGTTGACGATGCCCTTGCCCTGAATGCATTTCAGGCCCGCTTCGATAATGTCCCACTTGGAGGAGTCGAGCATGATCGGCACGCGGGAGATATCCGGCTCACCAGCGATCAGGTTGAGGAAGGTGACCATGGCAGCTTTGGAGTCCAGCATGCCTTCGTCCATGTTGATATCAATCACCTGCGCACCGGCTTCGACTTGTTGCAGAGCGACTTCCAGTGCTTCGGTGTAATTTTCTTCACGAATCAAACGTGCAAAACGAGCCGAACCGGTGATGTTGGTGCGCTCGCCTACGTTGACAAACAAGGAGCTGCGGTCGATGGTGAACGGCTCAAGCCCTGACAGGCGACAGGCCTTGGGGATATCAGGAATCTGGCGCGGTGGGTACTTGGCAATCACTTTGGCAATAGCGGCAATGTGCTCAGGCGTGGTACCGCAGCAGCCGCCGACAATGTTTAAAAAGCCTGAAGCGGCAAAGTCCTCAATCAGTGCTGCAGTTTCGGCGGCGCTTTCATCGTATTCACCAAAGGCGTTTGGTAGGCCTGCGTTAGGGTGTGCGGAGACGAAGGTGTCGGCTTTTTCGGATAATTCCTGTAGGTAAGGGCGCAGCTCTTTGGCACCAAGAGCGCAGTTTAAGCCTACGGAAATCGGTTTGCAGTGACGGATGGAGTTCCAAAAGGCTTCGGTGGTTTGCCCTGATAACGTGCGGCCTGAAGCATCGGTAATCGTACCGGAAATCATAATGGGCAGAGTGACGCCCAGATCTTCAAACACGCCTTCGACGGCGAAAATAGCCGCTTTAGCATTAAGGGTGTCGAAGATGGTTTCGATCATGATGATGTCGGCACCGCCATTGATTAATCCGCGCGTTGCTTCACTGTAGTTCTCGACCAAAATATCAAAGGTGACGTTACGGTAGCCAGGGTTGTTCACATCCGGTGACAGTGAGCAGGTGCGGCTGGTTGGGCCTAACACACCGGCAACATAGCGCGGCTTATCCGGAGTTTCTAGGGTTTTAGCATCGGCTACTTCGCGGGCAATGCGCGCACCTTCAAAGTTCAGCTCATAAGCTAAGTCCTGCATGCCGTAGTCGGCTTGTGAGATCTGTGTGGAGTTGAAAGTGTTGGTTTCGATAATGTCCGCGCCGGCGTCGAGATAGGCTTTCTCGATTTTTTGAATCAATTCAGGCTGAGTCAAAATTAGCAGGTCGTTGTTGCCTTGCACATCTTGCGGCCAATCAGCAAAGCGCTCGCCACGAAACTGCGCTTCATCTAAGCGCTCATTTTGAATCATGGTGCCCATGGCGCCATCGAGCAATAAAATGCGGGTTTTAAGGTCGGCGTGAAGCTGGGCTAAACGAGTACTGCGATTGGTCATGATTATTTCCGGAGGTCTAAACAAAAATCAAGCGAGCAATAATAGCAAAGTCAGTGGTTTTTGCGAATTCTGAGGGTGACTTTGAGGGGGCGCTTGCAGTAGTGCCAGTATCTGCACTACTCGCTGATTTCTTATTGGTTTGGGAGCCTCGATGCGTTCAGAGGCTCCTGAAAATCCAAACAGCAAAACAGATATTTTTGCACGAAGATTGGATTAGGTGATGCGGGTAGTGGTTTTAGCGCTCAAGGTGTTTTAGCTTGTCTGCTACGCCATCCCACTCTTCTGCGTCGGGCAAAGGATCTTTCTTTTCACTGATGTTTGGCCATATTTCCGCCAGCTCAGCGTTAAGCTCAATGTATTCTTGCATATCATCTGGCACTTCGTCCTCGGCAAAAATGGCCTCGGCTGGGCATTCGGGCTCACATAGAGCGCAGTCAATGCATTCGTCAGGGTGAATAACAAGAAAGTTGGGTCCCTCATAGAAGCAGTCAACAGGGCAAACTTCCACACAGTCGGTGTATTTGCACTTAATGCAGTTATCTGTGACAACAAAGGTCATGGTTGGAGTCTCCTCGACAGACGCTGTAATAATTCTGGTGCGCTATTCTAACAGCTCGTTAATAAAAAAATCAGCTAACTTAACCTTATAAGCTTAAGCCTGCTAGAATAGGCACGCTTTGCCGAAAGAGCACAATGCTACTTTGGCAGGCGTAATTGATTGTTTTAGTGCTTTATATGAGATTTAAAATGCGTATTGGTCACGGTTATGATGTACATCGTTTTCAGGCGGGAGATTTTATTACTCTAGGTGGAGTACGTATTGAGCACACGCAAGCATTTGTGGCTCACTCGGATGGTGATGTTTTGCTGCACGCGGTGTGTGATGCTTTGCTGGGCGCGTTGGCGCTAGGTGATATAGGCCGACACTTTCCTGATACTGATCCAAGATTTAATGGTGCCGACAGCCGCGGGTTGTTGCGAGTCGTGATGAATATGGTTGATGGCAAAGGCTGGCATGTAATTAACCTAGACTGCACGATCCTTGCGCAGGCGCCGAAAGTGTCGTCACATATCGATCTGATGCGCACCTATTTAGCGCAAGATTTGCAGGTCGGGCTTGAGCAGGTCAATGTTAAGGCAACCACCACAGAGCAGCTTGGCTATATCGGGCGCGAGGAAGGTATTGCCGCTCATGCGGTAGTGCTTTTGGGGCGGCGATGACTGAGAGCGACCTGCTAGGGCCGCGTGCATGGGGTGAGCCCTGTGGGTGGGCGATGCTTAAGGCCAGCGCAGAGGATTTTCAGGTTGATGAGCTGTTAGATATTCCTCTGTCCGGCACAGGTGAGCATCTGTGGTTGTGGATAGAGAAACGCCAGCTAAATACCGAAGACGTTGTGCGTCTGCTGGCAAGAGCGGCACAAGTACCCTTTAAAAACGTTAGCTACGCAGGCTTGAAAGATCGCCAAGCGTTAACTAGTCAGTGGTTTAGTATTCATGTACCAGGCAGGGATGTTGATGTGTCTGGTGTTGAAAGTGAGCAGTTGCGCATTCTTCAAGCCACTCGCCATACGCGAAAAATACAGCGTGGCACGCACAAAGCTAATGGCTTTCGAATTCGCCTCACCCAGCTAAGCGCCAATCGAGATAAAATAACAGAGCGCCTGAAGCACATTCAGCGCAGCGGTGTACCTAACTACTTTGGTGTGCAGCGCTTTGGTCGTAATGGTGCAAATGTGCAGCATGCCGTACATTGTGCTGAGCGCCAAGAGTTACCAACACAGCGCAATGTGCGATCTCGTTTATTATCTACTGCACGTAGTTTTATTTTTAATCGAATTTTAGCTGCACGTGTCGCTGACGGCAGTTGGCAACAAGCTAAGTTGGGCGATCTGCTTACGTTTACCCAAAGCCGTAGCCACTTTTTGGCTGCTGCTCAGGAGCTGCTAGATCCGCGGTTGCAAGAGTTAGACCTACACCCCAGTGGTGCGCTTTGGGGGCGGGGTGAGCTGGCGACTCAAGCGCAAGTGCTCAGTTTGGAGCAGCGAGTCGCTGATAATCATGCGGCCCTGTGCCGCTGGTTGGAACAGGCAGGATTAAAGCAGGAGCGTCGTATATTGCGCCTGCCGGTTGCTGAACTTAGCTGGTGCTATCCCGATGAAAATACTTTAGAGTTGCGGTTTAATTTGCCCGTTGGCTGCTACGCTACGGCGGTAATTAGAGAGATTGTTGAGTTATTACCTGTTAATGATGTGGATGTTGCATGCGAATTTTAATTGCCAATGATGATGGTGTGAACGCACTAGGTTTGGCCGCTTTACATGAATCCCTAGCTACTTTTGCTAGCTGCTCTGTTGTTGCGCCTGAACAGGATCGCAGTGGCGCTAGCAGTTCTTTAACGCTTGATCGCCCCCTACACCCGCAACAATTAAGCAATGGTTTTATTAGTGTTGATGGTACGCCGACCGACTGCGTGCATCTGGCTCTTAATGGTTTGTTGCAAGAGCCTATTGATTTGGTTGTAGCTGGAATAAATCTTGGTGCGAACTTGGGGGATGATGTGCTGTACTCTGGCACGGTCGCCGCCGCACTAGAGGGGCGTTTTTTACAGCGTCCGGCGTTTGCTTTTTCATTGGTCTCGCGCAGCCCTGACAATTTACCCTCAGCGACTTGGTTTGCTAAACAGCTGATCCAGGCACAAAATCGTTTAATCGTTGCGCCGCGCACGGTTTTTAATGTTAATGTGCCGGATCTGCCTTTGGAGCAAATTAAAGGTATTAAACTGACGCGACTGGGTCATCGCGCGCGCGCAGCAGCGCCCGTTAAAGCGGTGAACCCTAGAGGTAAAACCGGTTATTGGCTGGCCGCAGCAGGTGTTGCAGAAGATGGTGAGGAAGGCACAGACTTTCATGCTATTAGCCAAGGCTACGTGGCAGTAACACCGTTGCAATTAGATAGAACATTTCACGCACAGTTAGACGATGTGCAGCGTTGGCTGGAGAATGCGCTGTGAATACATTGGCACACCGCGGTATTGGTATGACTTCGCAGCGTACTCGTGAACGCATGGTTCAGCGTTTATACGAAGAAGGCTTAAGTAATGCGCAGGTTTTAGAGGTTATCCGTGGCACACCGCGCCATTTGTTTGTTGACGAGGCTCTGTCGCATAGAGCTTATGAAGATACGGCATTGCCGATCGGACAAAACCAAACCATTTCCCAACCCTATATTGTCGGGCGCATGACGGAACTACTTTTGGCCGCCGGTCCGTTAGATAAAGTTTTGGAAATAGGCACCGGCTCGGGCTATCAAACCGCCGTGTTAGCGCAGTTGGTTGAGCGGGTTTTTTCTGTTGAACGTATTCAGGCACTACAGGAAAAAGCCAAGGCAAGGTTGCAGGCTTTAAATATCCGCAATGTGGTTTATCGTTGGGGTGACGGCTGGCAAGGATGGAATGCCATGGGGCCCTATAACGGTATTTTAGTGACTGCTGGTGCCAGTGATGTGCCGCAGGCGCTATTAGAACAGCTGGCTATTGGTGGACGTATGGTTATACCTGTAGGGATTGATGGCGCGCAACAGTTGCTGGTTATTGTACGTACCGAAACCGGCTATACCAGAGAAGTGCTTGATGCCGTACGCTTTGTGCCGCTTTTGACGGGAACCCAGCTGTGAGAGCCAAACTCCTTGTCTATTTGAAAGGTATGGCGATGGGGGCTGCTGATGTGGTTCCCGGAGTTTCAGGCGGTACAATTGCTTTTATTACCGGTATTTACGAACAGCTGCTGGATGCTTTAGCCAATATGCCGCAGGCTGCGTTACTGCTTTTAAAGGGTAGGGTTAAACAAGCTTGGGCTTTGGCGCACGTTAATTTTCTACTTATTCTTTTTGCTGGAATTTTAACCAGCATAGTCAGCTTGGCGCGCTTAATAACCTGGCTGCTTGAGCATCATGGCATTGCCGTATGGTCATTCTTTTTTGGCTTGGTGTTGGTTTCTTGTTATTTTGTGGGTCGAGAAATAAAGCGCTGGAATTGGGCAAGGTATATGTTTTTTGCCTTAGGAACAGTTGCTGCATGGTACATCACAGTTGCTTCGCCAGTTAACTGGGGGCATCATCCGTTGAGTGTTTTTTTGGCGGGTGCCATTGCTATCTGCGCCATGATTTTGCCAGGTATATCAGGCAGTTTCTTACTTTTACTGATGGGTTTGTATACCCATATTCTTAATGCAGTAAAGAACTTTGATTTGTCTGTTGTGCTGGTGTTTGCTTTAGGTTGTGCCTTTGGCTTGCTGGCTTTTGCTAAAGTGCTAAAAGCCGCTTTGCAGCATTACCGCGATCTGACTTTGGCGCTGTTAACCGGTTTTATGCTAGGCTCACTCAATAAGATTTGGCCCTGGAAACAAACCGTAACTTGGTTCGCTGCACCTAACTCCGCACCAAAACCAGTACTGCAAGAAAACATATTGCCCTGGAATTATGCGCAAATATCAGGACAAGACACGCAGTTACTACTGGCTATTACTATGGCTATTTTAGCGGTGTTGCTGGTGGTTATTATCGAATGGTTTGCCCAGCGCAAAGTCAAGAGTTCCGATTCTGTGGTGCTTGATCAATGAACGTCACAGGCTCAGTAAAGATTGAAAAGGAAGCCTTATGCTTGATAGAGCAGCTAAGCAAGAAGTTACTTCAAAACGGTTGATTTTATCAGTCTTGGTTTTGTGCTCTTGTGTGCTGCTGGCTGCATGTTCAGGTACGCCTAGAAAGGTTCCGGTGGTTGATAGGTCGCATGGTTCGAGGGTAGCTAAACCGGCCAAGCCCGTCACTCAGGGGCAGTATGTGGTGCGCCCCGGTGATACGCTTTATTCAATTGCCTTTCGTTTTGGCTGGGATTGGAAAGAGCTAGCGAGGCGCAATGGCATCCAAGCTCCCTATACAATTCGCCCGAGCCAGGTGATTAACTTCTCAAAACCGGCAACCGTTGTGCACCAACCGCGGCCAGTAGCTAAGCCGCAAACTAAACCGAAAACAACATCCCCGGCCCCGACCAAACCACGGGTAGCTGTGGCTAAACCCCAGCCTAAACAAGCACCTACTGCAGCAAGCAGTGTCAAGGGTTGGCGCTGGCCTTCTACGGGAACGGTGGTATCCAAATTTTCTTCTAGCACTAGTCTGAATAAAGGTATTGATATTGCGGGCAAATTGGGGCAGCCTGTGATTGCTACAGCCAAAGGTACCGTGGTCTACGCAGGCAGTGGTCTCAGGGGGTATGGTGAGATGATCATCATTAAGCATGATGATGTTTATATCAGCGCTTATGGACATAACCGTAGGTTGTTAGTAAATGAAGGTCAGCAAGTGAATGCTGGCCAGCAGATAGCGGAAATGGGTTCTACTGGAACAGACCAGGTCAAACTGCACTTTGAGATTCGCCGACAAGGAAAACCAGTTGATCCATTGCAATATCTTCCAGCACGCTAAGGGTTATTCTATTAGTCAGTGCGCAAAGTGCTGCTCAATATAAGGAAGTAAGGAGTCTCTGAGAAAAGCGCAGCTTAAAACTGGGGTGCTCAAGTTAATGCACCAGCCTAACTCAAAGAGGAGAAGGGTATGTTGTTTCAGGAAGAAGCAGGCTGTAATTATGCCGCTCGGTCATATATCACAAACACTGGTTGCAAAAACTCCTTACGCGTTCGTGAAGAGGGCGCAGCCTATCAAGAAAATACTAATCAAAAGCTAAGTGCTAGCAAGCTAAGCTGTGCAACGCAGAGCTATTTACAAGCAATTGGTCGAGCGCATATTTTTACTCGTGAAGAAGAACAGTTTTATGCGCGCCAACTGCGTCAAGGTGAGTTGGCGGCTAGGCAGAAAATGGTGGTGCATAATCTGCGCTTGGTGGTAAAAATTGCTCGTTCTTATTTAGGAGGTAATCAGTCTTTGCTGGAGCTTATCAGTGAAGGCAATCTTGGCTTGTTTTATGCGTTGGATAAATTTGATCCTGAGTTAGGCTATAAGTTTTCAACCTACGCAACGCCTTGGATTCGACAAGCCATTGAAAGAAGCATTCTGGTTAAACAAAAACTAGTACGTACTCCTTATCGGCTTGCTAGAAAAGTAAGGCAGCTACAAAGAGCGCGGACTAAAATGGCGGCAACGCATGGGAAAACCAGCACAGCAGAGCAACTTGCAGCCAATCTTGGCTGGTCGGTGCAAGAGGTTAGGCTGTTATCGCGTCTTGATTATCATGAATATTCGCTAGATAGTACTTATGCGAACAGCGAGCGTACACAGCATGAAGTGTTGCCAGCTGAAACTAAGTGCCCTTTTACGGACACTCAAGATGTGCAGCTGGAAAAACTTGCTTTACTGTTAGTTCAACAGTTGCCTAAAGTGCAGCAGTCTGTTGTGACACTGCGCTTTGGTTTGTTTGGTAATCAAGCGCACACTTTGCAAGAGGTGGCCAGTATAATGGGCGTTTCGCGAGAGCGTGTGCGGTTGATGCAAATTCAGGTGCTACAAAGGATGAGGCGTGAGTTAGAGCAGCATGGCTTGAGTGCAGAATTAATTTTTGCTCATGCTTCAGGCTAACGAGCAGATACTTTTAGAAGAGGACAATAGAATGCAATATATTACCCCGGACTTATGTGATGCCTACCCAGAGGTTGATGTAGTAGAACCCATGTTTGCTAACTTTGGTGGGCGCGATTCTTTTGGTGGGGAAATCGTCACTGTTAAGTGTCATGAGGATAACTCAGTAGTAAAAGCTCAGGTTGCCCAGCCGGGCAAAGGTAAGGTGATGGTGGTGGATGGTGGCGGTTCACTGCGTCGTGCGCTGTTGGGCGATATGCTGGCTGCTAAGGCAGCGGAGTGTGGCTGGGAGGGGATTATCGTTTACGGCTGCGTGCGCGATGTGGATGAGCTGGCGCAAACTGATTTGGGCGTGCAGGCACTTGCCAGTCATCCGATGAAAACGGACAAGCGTGATATTGGTGATTTAAACGTGCCGGTTAATTTTGGCGGTGTTACGTTTCGTCCGGGCGAGTTTGTTTATGCGGATAACAATGGGATTATTGTCTCTAAAACCGCTCTTAGCATGCCTGAGTAATTGAGGTTGATGCAGATATCGCCCGCCTTGGCGGGCGATTTTTTATTGAATTTAAGCAGAGCCGTGTTGCTGTTTTGCTATACAATGTGCGCAAAGTGAGGCAAATAGTTATGAGTGTAGAAGACGAACGTTTTGAGCAATCACTGCGCGAGCTATTACAAAAAGACTCTGCACAACAAAAAGATGTAGATGCAGCTTTAGAGCGCGTTCTTAAAACAGCAAATCGCCAAGTAGGTGTGGGTGCGCTTTTCACTATGTTTGGTCGAGCCTTTTATGCCGTAATACTTGGCTTTATTAATGGTTCAAGTCACCTGAAGCCAATTTCCCGTTTGAATAAAAATAATCTCAACACTGACAAGGTTAACTAAGTATGCAACTGGATTCTTGGACGCAGAGTTTAGTGAGCGCTATGAGTGCGCTCTGGGCAAAAATCGCGAGCTTTATACCCAATCTGTTGGGCGCTTTAATAGTCGTCATATTAGGTTTTTTAGTGGCGCGTCTACTGGACACCCTGCTATCTAAGCTATTGGCCAAGCTTGGCTTGGACCGTCTAACCCAAGGTACTGGGCTGAATAAGCTGTTGGCGCGGGTTGGAATTAAAGTCCCGGTTTCAGTGCTTATAGGCAAAATTGTTTATTGGTTTGTCTTGTTGGTGTTTTTGGTGTCAGCTTTAGAATCCTTGGGTTTGGAAAGAATTTCCGCGGCCTTGGACGTGCTGGCACTGTACGTGCCAAAAGTTTTTGCGGCTGCCATTGTGTTGCTTGCTGGTGTGTTGTTGGCACAGCTACTCAACAGCCTAGTGTCCGGAGCGGCAGAAGGTGTTGGTTTAGAGTACGCCGCGGCACTAGGGCGTGTGGTGCAGGGCTTAGTGGTGATTATCAGTATCTCTGTGGCCTTTGGGCAGTTGGAGATAAAGGCTGAGCTGCTTAATTATGTCATTGCTATCGTTTTGTTTAGCGTGGGCTTAGCGGTGGCGATAGCGGTAGGTTTTGGCTGTAGAGAAATCGTCGGGCAGATTATCGCGGGTATTTATGTGCGCGAGCTGTATGAGATAGGTCAGAATATTTCTATTGATACCGTTGAGGGAACAATAGAAGAGATAGGAACGGTAAAAACCATAGTGCAAAATGAACAGGGCGAACTGTTTTATTTTGCTAATCGCGTCTTGTTAGAACAACAAGTTAAAAGCAGTTAATGGCCGGCAACCATGTATTGTGTTTTAAAATTATTTTATAGTTGACTGGTTTGACTTGTTTTGACTAGTGAAAAAAATATACATCAAAGGTATAATCCACAACAGCTTACTGATGAAGAGCTGGTGGAGCATGCACAGCAAGAGCTCTTTAATAGTACTAGAGCCTATGAAGAGCTGATGCGCCGCTACCAGAGAACGCTATACAGTGTATGTACGCGGTATCTGGGCAATGAGCGTGATGCCGATGATGTCTGCCAAGAGATTATGCTCAAGGTCTTATACGGATTAAAAAAATTCGAAGGTAAGTCCAAGTTTAAAACATGGCTTTATAGTATTACTTATAATGAGTGCACTACGCAGTATCGCAAAGAACGGCGTAAAAGACGTTTACAAGATGCATTAAGTTTAAATCCATTAGAGGAGGCCAGTGAAGAAGCTGCACCAATGCTTAAAGAAGATAGCAGTTTGGACCGCTGGCTATTGGACGTGAATCCAATAGATAAAGAAATTATTATTCTTCGCTTTGTTGCAGAATTAGAATTTCAAGAAATCGCTAATATCATGCACTTAGGTTTAAGTGCCACAAAAATGCGTTACAAAAGAGCCATTGACAAGCTTAAAGAGAACTTTTCTGACGCTGGTTTGTCTAATTCGTATTAAACGTCAAAATAATTACTTTGGTATTGAAAATTCAGTTTTTAGTATCGAGTACCCCCATGACTAGAAGGAGAAAATAATGAAATTAAAAAATACGTTAGGTGTTGCAATTGCGTCAGTTTTAGCATTTGGTGCGCAGAGTGTTTTGGCTCAGGGCCAAGGTGCTATTGAAACCGAGGTTTTTGCCAAGCGTTACTTCACTGACAGCATGCATAACATGGACAACGGTAACCTCTATGGGGGTTCTGTTGGTTACTTTTTGACTGATGATGTTTCTTTAGGGTTGTCATACGGTGAGTACCACCACATTGAGTCCAAAGACAAAGTATTGAACAACAATACGAGTCGCAAAAAAGTAAACGGTAGCTTGGCTAGCATTGATGCTACCTATCACTTCGGTGATGTAGGCTCAGCATTACGTCCGTATTTGTCTGCAGGTTTTGGTCATCAGAGCCTCAGTAATCTACCAGCGCGTACTGGCCGTGATCGCACAACCATGGCGAACATTGGTGCGGGTGCTAAGTACTACTTTGCTGAAAACTTCTTTGTTCGTGCGGGTGTTGATGGTATGCACGGCTTAGATCACAACCAGTCCGAGTGGATGGCTGGAATGGGTGTTGGTCTGAACTTCGGCGGCGCAAGCAAGCCAGCGCGTGTAGAAGAGCCAGCCCCTGTAGTTAGCGCTCCTATGCAAGAAGAAACAGTTGCAGCTGAAGCGGAAACTGTTCGTGTTGAGCTAGAAGTTCTGTTTGATTTCGACAAAGCTAACGTGAAAGACGGCAGCTATAGCGATATCGAGAACCTAGCTGAGTTCATGAAGCAGTATCCAGAACTTAGCACCACTGTTGAAGGTCACACTGACTCAGCAGGTCCTGATGCTTACAACCAGAAGCTCTCTGAGCGCCGTGCTCATGCAGTGCGTAAGGTGATGGTTGAGAAGTATGGTGTAGCTGCTGACCGCGTAAATGCTGTTGGTCACGGTGAGACACGTCCTGTAGCGGATAATGCGACTGAAGAAGGTCGCAGCCTAAACCGTCGTGTTGAAGCTGTTGTAGAAGTTCAGGTTGAGTAAGCTCTAACCTAAAAATAAAAAACCCAGCCTAGGCTGGGTTTTTTATTAAGCAGATTGAAGTGCGCGTCGTCGAAAGAGCGGCTCTGGACTATCAGCCGCACCTTGGTAACAGACAGAAAACTCTGTCAGACTGATGAGCGCATCGTGTGGACAGCGATCCGCACGAACCGCATAGGCATCGAAACCACAGCGCTGCATAAAAAACAGCTGGTCGCGCAAAACATCACCAATGGCACGGACTTCACTTGAGTAAGCGTAACGCTCGCGCAATAAGCGAGCGCTGCTGAAGTGGCGCCCATCGGTAAATGTTGGAAAGTTTAAAGCGACTAGAGAAAAGTGCGGTAAATCCCCTACAATTTCCTCGATAGTTTCATGGCTATCCAGCCAGATACCAAGCTTGGTTAGCTGTTTCAATTCGGTCGCGTAATTTTGCCAGAGCGTTAAGGGCACTATGGGCTGGCTTGCGAGCAGCGCCTCTTCTATGCTGCAGTCTGAGCCTAATAACTGCCATTTATCTTCGATTACTTGATTGTGTTTAATGATGAGAGGCATAGACACGCTCCTTAAAAGGTTGGGCACCAATACGCTGATAGGTGTCGATGAACCGCTCTTCAGCCGTGCGTTGCTCGATATACACATCAATAATTTTATTGATCACATCAGGCATAGTGTCTTGCGCGAAAGAAGGGCCAAGAATGCTACCTAAACTGGCATTGCGGCCGCTATTTCCGCCAAGGGATACTTGATAAAACTCTTCCCCCTTTTTGTCCACACCTAGAATACCAATATGACCAACATGGTGGTGTCCACAGGCGTTCATACAGCCTGAGATATTCAGATCTAGATCTCCTATGTCAAATAGGTAATCCAAATCAGCAAAGCGCTGCTGAATGGCCTCAGCTACAGGAATTGATTTGGCGTTTGCTAGCGCGCAGAAGTCGCCGCCTGGGCAGCAGATAATATCGCTCAGCAGGCCTATATTTGGGGTGGCAAAACCCAGCTCGCGGATTTCCAGCCATAACTGCAACAGTTTTGTTTGCTCTACATCGGCTAAAACGATGTTTTGTTCATGGGTGTTGCGCGCTTCCGAAAAACTATAGCGATCCGCTAAATCAGCAATAGCATCCAGCTGTGCTTCGCTAACATCACCGGTAGGGACGCCGGTTTTTTTCAATGAAAGGGTCACGGCAACATAGCCAGGCTGCTTGTGGGCTGTGGTATTACGTGAGCGCCATCGGGCAAAGCCCGGGTACTGAGCGTCTTGTTCAGCGAGAAGCTCGGGGGCGTCATTTAATGGCAGGTAATCAGGCGCAGTAAAGTACTGACTAACGCGCTGTACTTCTGTATCAGTTAGCGTGCTAGGGCCATCTTTTAGGTGCTGCCATTCTTCAGCCACTTTTTCAGCAAAGCCTTCCGGGGTTAATGCTTTTACCAGAATCTTAATGCGTGCTTTGAACTTGTTATCACGGCGACCGAAGCGATTATAGACGCGCAAAATAGCTTCTAAATAGCTGAGCAAATGAGGCCAGGGTATAAACTCATTGATCACACTAGCCAGCATAGGTGTGCGCCCTAAACCGCCACCGACCAAGACTCTAAAGCCAAGCTCACCCTCAGAGCTATTTACAGCTTCCAGACCGATATCGTGTACTTCTATAGCGGCGCGATCGTTAACGCAGCCATTGACGGCAATTTTAAACTTACGCGGCAGGCGGGCGAATTCAGGGTGAAAGGTGGACCATTGGCGGATAAGCTCACACCAAGGGCGCGGATCAACCAGCTCGTCGCGAGCTACACCGGCAAACTGGTCAGTGGTGGTGTTGCGAATACAGTTGCCGCTGGTCTGAATGGCGTGCATCTGTACGCTGGCCAGATCTTGCAAAATATCCGGTACTTGTTCAAGTTTAGGCCAGTTTAGCTGCATATTCGTGCGCGTGGTGACGTGTGCGTAGCCTTTGTCATACTTACGAGTAATGTGTGCCAGCATCCGTAGCTGGGTAGACGACAGCAGACCATAGGGCACGGCAATACGCAACATTGGCGCGTGACGCTGTACGTACAAGCCATTTTGCAGGCGCAAGGGTAAGAATTCATCTTCAGTGAGCTCACCAGCAAAATAGCGGCGCGTTTGATCACGAAACTGCGCTACGCGCTCGTTAACGATTTGTTGATCATAGTGGTCATACAGATACATAAGATTTCCCGAACCTAGAATAGCTAGAACGAGTTGCACACTAACAAGTTTTGTTTATTCGATAAAGTAATTATTATCTATATGTTTAGCGTTTTTCGTTATATGATCAGTTGGTTAGGACTTTAGATTAGGGCAGCTTGCTCTGGCTCTGGCTTACGCGTATAAAAAAGGAAGTGAGCGATGGAGGTGTGTATGAAGACTTACAGTGTTCAGCTGCAAGCACAAGAGCAGTTGGCTGAGGGGACGTTGGCATTTCATTTCACAAAACCTGCTGGGTTTGAATTTATCGCTGGTCAGGCTTTAGATTTGATTATCGGTGAGCAGGGCGACGCAGATTCCGAATGGGATGTGCGACACACGTTTTCCATTGTGGCAGCGCCACATGAAAATGAACTTGTGATAGCGACACGAATGCGCGACAGTCCTTTTAAACAGCAGCTAAAAAGTTTTCCAGTAGGTGCTCAATTGCAGATCGAGGGGCCTTATGGCGAGCTAACCTTGGGTGAGGATTTAACGCGAGCGGTAGTCTTTATTGCGGGTGGTATTGGGATTACGCCTTTTATGAGCATGTTGCGTGACGCGGCACACCAGCAGCGCCAACAAGACATACTGTTGTTATATTCCAATCGTCGACCTGAAGATAGTGCTTTTTTATCAGAGCTACAACAGCTAAGCCAGCACAATCCGCGTTTTAAACTCATCGCAACTATGACCAGCATGCAAGACTCAGGGCAAGAGTGGTCGGGTGAAACGGGTTATTTAGATGCACAGCGTATCCAGCAATACTGCCAGGGCTTAAACCAGCCCATCTATTACATATCGGGTCCACCAATGTTAGTAGAAGCTATGCATGATCTACTGGATGAGGCCGGTGTGGATGAAGATGATGTACTAAGTGAAGGTTTTCTTGGGTATTAGCTGCTATACCGAGTCCGTTTTTTTGTTGGCTTGAAAACCAATTTGTAGCGGCTGTTTAGCCGCTTCACGTTGGTAGAAACCTTTAGGGGCTTTGCCTTTAAGGTACCAAGCGAACGCGATTATTTCAGCAATGGTGCGATACAGTGATTCGGGAATGGCATCGCCCAGCTCTAAGCGCGCAAGCAGGCGCACCAAGTCGGCGTTTTCATAGATAGGCACTTTATGTTCTTTAGCTATAGCCAAGATGGCTTCGGCCAGCTCATCATCACCTTTGGCGGTTAGGCTGGGCGCTTGATCGCCATCGTATTTTAGAGCAATTGCTTGAGTAGGTTGTTTCTTTTTCTTCATGCTAAGTCATCAATCCAGCGCTGTTCGATGGCTGCTTTAGGTGCAGCAGGTGGAGTGCCTTGTAGGCATTCAAGTTCTTTGATGTTCAGCCCGGCCGCTAGAAGTTTGTCACGCAAAATATGCAACTCCTTGTTTACATAGACAGCCGTTTGTGCAAATTCTGCCCAAAGTTTGCTGGAGATTTCTTCGTTCTTCAAATTGACTTGCACGTGTAGAGGGCCTAATGGCTCAAGCTCGAAGCTAAGCTCTAAGCGCCAGATAGGAGCTTTCTTTTCTTCGTCTTGCTCCTCGCTATTGCTTTGTTCTTGTTGAAACTTAAGCTGCAAAGGGATAACGGTATCCTGATCGCGCATGGGAATTTCCATTTGCCAGGTAGTGAGCTGGGTGCCTTCAGGGGTGGTATAGGTTTGTCCTAAGCTAGACAGCTGATGGGTTTGCAGGCGTGAAATAGCCGCTGCGGCAATACGTAGTAGTGCGCCGAGATCGTTAGGATTATCCAATTTTTGCAGTACGCCTTTGGCCAGCGGGAAGCGTAAGGCTTGTTCGCGCATTTGGCTAAGGCTGATACCTCCTATTTCGCGTAATAATTGTGGCAAAGCTTGGCTGGAAATGGAGGCTTGCGCACTGGTCAATAATGGATTGCTGCCTGTTTGGCTGGGCAGTATTTGTCCGATAAGGCGCAGTAAGCTGGCTTTTAAGTCTTGCTGTGTTGCAGTAGCGTCAGTGAGCAAACGTTGCTCTAGCTGGGTGCCGCTATTTTTTACTAGCTCTGTGAGTTGTGCGGTGGTTAGCTTGTCGCTGATATTGGGCAGGTTGCTGAGCAATTGCTGTACGATTTTTTGCCCTTCGCTAGACAGGTTAGTGCTAGAGCCGACGGTCTGTAGCTGTTGTAAAGCCTGGCCAAGACTGCCTTGGCGGTTAAATTGACTCAGCAACTCTTGTTGTATATTGAGACGATCGGTAGTGTTGCTGCTGGGGATAAATTGCAGCTGAAAACTGCCCTCAACCCGTGCGGTTAGCACACTGTTAAGTGCCAGCGCTTTTGGGGTTTCGATAATGGCGGACTGGCCGGCCAGTGCGGTGTTATTTAGGCTTAAAGTGGCGCGAAAGTTACCCTGAGCTAGAGGCTCTAAGTTGATGACTTTGGCTTGAATGATGGTGCCGCTGGGTAGTTGTGCCAGATCTAATCGTGTTAAAGCAGGAGCCAGTTTGTCTAAAGCAGGTGTTAACGTGAATTGGCTTTGGCTGATAGCAGTTAGCGTCACTTGCTGGCCGGGTGCAAGAATTTGATTAGCCTGTGCCAGCAGCGTAGTTTGTTTGCCGTCCGGCAAGGCCATTTTGAGCAGCACTTCAAATACTTGCCCTGCTTGCTTGGCGGCAACAATTTGCGCCTGCAGCTTTTGTCCGTCAACAATGCTTTGCGGCAGATCTTGTAATAACCGCAACACATTAGCCGCCTCTACCGAGGTTTGCCGGATAGGAGTGCTCACTGTTGGTTGGATGTGGGTGGTGCTAATTTCGCTGGGCATGGGCTAGCTCGTGGTCATCATGTTTGCTTAATCTGCGTCATGCTTAATATAGTTTAAAGTTCCTTCGTCAGGCTAACTCTGTGTATAATCACAACTTTTTAACGCTACCGGTGTGTTGCAGTATAACGGCAATGGCTGGTCAGACTAAAATTATTCACTAAGGTTGCTGCTTTGTGACGGTTGCTTTTCTAGAAACAGTTGATTTGACCTGTGAGCGCGATTGGCGGGTGCTATTCGCGGAGCTCAATTTGACCGTCAACCTGGGGCAGATGCTACAGGTTTCTGGACCTAATGGTAGTGGTAAAACCAGCTTACTACGCTTGCTGTCAGGGTTGATGCAACCCACCTCCGGTGAAATACTCTATCAAGGTGTCGAGCTTCGTCGACAACGTCATACTTTATCGCAAAACTTACTCTGGATAGGCCATGCAGCAGGCATTAAAGGTCTGTTAACTGCTGAGGAAAACCTTGCTTGGTTAACCGCTTTACAGCACGGTGCCAATGCTGAAGATATTTACCAGGCTTTAGAGCGCGTAGGCTTAAAAGGCTTTCATGATGTGCCTTGCCATACGCTATCGGCAGGACAACAGCGGCGGGTTGGCTTGGCGCGCCTGCATTTACCCAACGCGCCTAAACTATGGATTTTAGATGAGCCTTTTACAGCATTAGATAAGCAGGCGGTTGCTGATTTGGAGCGGCACTTGGCGCAGCATTGTGAGCAGGGTGGTATGGTGATTTTTACTACTCATCATGAACTGCAGCACCGACCCAGCCAGTTCACAGAGCTTGATTTAGGGCAGCGTGCAGTATGAGTCGAGTATTCTTTTTATTGATTTTACGCGAAGCACGTCTGTTGGCTCGACGACCGGCTGAGTTGGCTAACCCGTTGGTGTTTTTTGCTATCGTGATTGCCTTGTTTCCTTTGGCGGTAGGTCCTGAAACGCAAATGCTACGCACCCTGTCGCCGGGTTTGATTTGGGTAGCAGCGTTGCTGGCTGTATTATTGTCATTGGAAAATCTGTTTCGTAGCGACTTTGAAGACGGTTCGCTAGAACAGTGGGTTGTTTCACCGCATCCATTAACAGTGCTAGTGTTGGCTAAAGTGTTTGCTCATTGGCTGTTTTCAGGTTTGGCGTTAGTGCTGTTGTCGCCTGTGTTGGCTATCATGCTGGGTTTGCCCGCTGACAGAGTGCCTATTTTACTAGCGTCGCTGTTGCTGGGAACGCCAGTTTTAAGTTTGTTGGGCGCGGTAGGAGCAGCCTTAACAGTGGGTTTGAAACGCGGCGGTATACTCTTAGCGTTGTTGATTTTGCCTTTATATATTCCAGTATTGATTTTAGGGAGCGGTGTTTTGCAAGCTGCTTTGCAAGGACTGCCCACGCTGGGTTATCTGTTGTGGATGGCCAGCTTGATGATGTTGACTATTACCCTCACGCCTTTTGCGATAGCAGCGGGGCTGAAAATTAGTGTGGGTGAATAGTTGGTCAATGATTTTATAGCGAGTGTGTAAATGAAGTGGACTTGGTTTCATAGGTTAGGCTCACCCAAGTGGTTTTATGAATTAAGCGGACGTTGGCTGCCTTGGTTTGCCGTGGCTACAGTACTGCTCATAGCGACAGGCTTGGTGTGGGGTTTGGCCATAGCGCCCCCTGATTACCAGCAGGGTAATAGTTTTAGAATTATTTACATTCATGTCCCAGCGTCATTTTTAGCTCAGTCTATTTATATCTCCTTGGCGATCGCTGGGGTGGTCAGCTTGGTGTGGAAAATGAAAATCGCTGATGTAGCGCTGCAGCAGTCAGCTCCAATTGGAGCATGGATGGCCTTTATCTCTTTGCTCACGGGTGCCATTTGGGGTAAGCCTACTTGGGGTGCTTATTGGGTGTGGGATGCACGCTTGACGGCTATGTTAATTTTGCTGTTTTTGTATTTTGGCGTTATCGCACTAGGCCAAGCTATTAGTAACCGGGAGAGTGCGGCTAAGGCCTGCGCTGTATTGTCCATAGTGGGTGTTGTTAATATTCCCATCATTAAGTACTCGGTAGACTGGTGGAACACGTTGCATCAGCCAGCCACTTTTTCAGTTATCGAAAAGCCAGCCATGCCTGCAGAGATGTGGATTCCATTATTAATAATGGTTGTAGGCTTTTATTGCTTCTTTACAATGGTGTTATTAATGCGCATGCGCCTAGAAATTTTACGCCGCGAGGCTAAGACAAGCTGGGTTAAAGCGGAAGTAGCACGTTTAATTGGAAAAAAACATGAATGAATCAATTTTTGCTTTTAATTCCTTTGCGGAATTTATTGCAATGGGTAAGCATGGCTTTTATGTCTGGGTTTGCTTTGGCATTACCATAGCTGTGCTAGCCATTAATGTGGCTTTGCCTTGGCTGGCACGTAGACGTTATTTAAATCAAGAAGCTCGTAGGTTGCGTTGGGAGGCTATGCAATGAATCCGGTCCGAAAAAAACGGTTAATAGTCATTTTTGCTATTTTGGCGGGCATTTCAGCAACGCTAGGCTTGGGCTTGTATGCCATGCAGCAAAATATCAATCTCTTTTATACACCTACTGAAATTGCTAGTGGTGTGGTTCCGCAAGATGCGCGTATTCGTGCAGGCGGTTTGGTTAAGGAAGGTTCGGTGAAGCGCAATGAAGATGCTTTGACAGTAACCTTCGTAGTCACCGATGGTGATGCCGATGTAACAATTAGCTACCGCGGCATACTGCCGGACTTATTCCGTGAGGGGCAGGGTATTGTTGCTTTAGGACGCCTAAATGCAGATTTAGTACTGGAATCCGATGAAGTACTGGCCAAGCACGATGAAAACTACATGCCGCCCGAAGTTGGGGATGCTTTAGCTAAAACGGGCATGCTTAAACACTATGAAGAAGCGCAAGGAACTAAATAATGGAGTTGGCTCTGTATATACCTGAATTAGGGCACTTGGCGTTAATTCTGGGATTGTGTTTTGCGGTGGTGCAAGCATTTTTTCCCCTAGTAGGTGCTTGGAAGGCAGACCATCACTGGATGAGTTTAGGCCAGCCTGCAGCCTGGGGGCAGTTTGTATTTTTACTGATTTCATTCGCCTGTTTGACATGGGCATTTATTACCGATGACTTTACCGTTGCTTACACGGCTAATAACTCCAATAGCATGTTGCCTTGGTATTATAAAATCAGTGCGGTTTGGGGTGCACACGAAGGGTCATTGCTGCTCTGGGCATTTATCTTAGCTGGCTGGACCTTTGCAGTAGCGGTGTTTTCACGTCAGCTGCCTGAAGAAATGCTGGCACGCGTGCTGTCGGTTATGGGGATGATAAGTGTTGGCTTTCTGCTCTTCTTGATCGTGACCTCCAACCCGTTTGAGCGTATTTTGCCACAATCCCCAGTTGATGGGCGCGACCTAAACCCGCTGCTGCAAGACTTCGGTTTGGTGATTCACCCGCCGATGCTGTATATGGGCTATGTGGGCTTTTCGGTGGCTTTTTCTTTTGCTATTGCTGCTTTGTTAGGCGGCAAGCTGGATGCTGCTTGGGCGCGCTGGTCACGTCCGTGGACGCAAGTTGCTTGGGCTTTTTTAGGCATAGGTATTGCGCTGGGCTCTTGGTGGGCTTACTACGAGCTGGGCTGGGGCGGCTGGTGGTTCTGGGATCCCGTTGAAAATGCCTCATTAATGCCTTGGTTAATAGGTACGGCATTACTGCACTCGTTGGCCGTTACAGAGAAGCGTGGACTGTTTAAAAACTGGACAGTTTTACTGGCAATCGCTGCCTTCTCTCTGAGTCTACTGGGTACCTTCTTGGTACGATCAGGCGTACTGACCTCTGTGCATGCTTTCGCCTCGGATCCTACTCGTGGCGTGTTTATTTTGATTTTTTTATTGGTGGTGGTCGCATCTTCTTTGTTGTTGTTTGCGATGCGTGCGCCTTCGGTTAAAAGTAAAGCCGGCTTTTCTTTACTTTCACAAGAAACGCTTTTGCTGGTTAACAATATAGTCTTAGTTGTAGCTACAGCCATGGTGCTGATAGGCACGCTGTATCCGTTAATCCTTGATTCATTAACAGGCTCCAAGCTGTCAGTCGGTCCTCCGTATTTTAATGCCTTGTTTAACCCCCTTATCGCTATTCTGATGCTGGCTCTGGGCTTAGGTGTCACCCTGCGTTGGAAAAATACGCCTGTGGCTTGGCTAGTTAAAATGCTCGGGCCAGTGTTGCTGGTCAGTGCTGCGCTGAGTTTGGCGCTAACCATGCTGGCTGATGAGTTTAATGGCGCTGTGTTATTGGTTTATTTCCTCTCGGCTTGGGTTGTTTTTGCAGGCTTGCGCGACATGTTTGAAAAGACGCGTCACAAAGGATTGTGGGTTGGCTTACGCGGTTTAAGCCGCAGTTATTTAGGTATGCACCTAGGGCATTTAGGTTTGGTTGTGTGCGCTATTGGCGTGGTTTTGTCCAGTCACTACAGTGCTGAGCGCGACTTAAAAATGGCCATCGGGGACCGTGTTGAGTTAGGTAAGTACGAGTTTGTATTTGAGGGCGCTGAGCACTTTGAAGGGCCTAACTATATTTCTGATAAAGGCACTATTCGCATCTTTAAGGGCGAAAAGGAAATTGCTGTATTGCACCCTGAAAAACGTCTGTATTTAGTCCAGCGCATGCCGATGACAGAAGCAGGTATTGATCCTGGCTTTACCCGTGATCTTTATGTGGCGTTGGGTGAGCCGCTAGAAAATGGAGCTTGGGCCGTACGTTTGCAAGTGAAACCCTTTGTGCGTTGGATTTGGTTGGGTGCACTGCTCACCTGCCTAGGTGGTGTGTTGGCCGCCTGCGATCCGCGCTATCGTAGGAAAATTAGCACGCGTGTGAAAGATGCGCTAAGCACGACTAAAAAAGGGGTAGCCAATAATGTCTAAAGGTCGCTTAATTGCTGTTTTTGCTATTTTGCTGGGTGTAGCGGCCTTTGCTGGCATGGCGGTTTATGGGTTGAATAACGATCCGCGCGAGTTACCTTCGGCGCTAATTAATAAGCCTTTTCCAGAATTTAAGCTGAATAACTTATTGGTCGAAGGGCAAACCATTAGCAAGCAGGATTTACTCGGTAAACCAGCGTTAGTGAATGTCTGGGCGACTTGGTGCCCAACCTGTCGTCAGGAACATGATGACCTGAATAAGCTTGCCAAACAGGGGGTAACTATTTATGGGGTTAACTACAAGGATGAGTCAGCTAAAGCACAAAGATGGCTGACCGAGCTGCTTAATCCATACGCACTCAACATCAGTGATCCCAAGGGTACGCTGGGTTTTGATTTGGGCGTGTACGGTGCGCCAGAAACATTTTTACTGGATAAGCAGGGTGTGATTCGCTTAAAACATGTGGGTGAGGTCAATGACCGGGTTTGGCGCGAAAAAATCGGCCCTGCCTATGAGGAGCTGCTGAAGCAATGAAGACGTTCCTAGTGAGCCTACTGCTAAGTTTTGCTTGTGTCTTTCCAGCGGCGGCAGCTATAGATACCTATGAGTTTGATACTAAGGCTGATCAAGAAAGATTTCGCAGCCTAATAGAAGAGCTGCGTTGTCCTAAGTGTCAGAACCAAAATATTGCCGATTCGGATGCTGAAATTTCATTAGACATGCGCGATCTTACCTACCGTATGATGATTGAAGATGGCAAAACCAATGATGAAATTGTTGCCTATCTAGTGGACCGTTATGGTGATTTTGTACGCTATAAACCGCCGGTAGACAAACGTACCCTTTTACTGTGGTACGGACCTTTTGCCTTGCTGGCTTTGGCGCTGTTGATACTGGTTGTGGTTGTAGCGCGACGCCGTAAAGCGGTGACTGCTTTAGGTGAGAATGCATTATCTGCAGCTGAGCAACAACGTATTCAGCAATTAATTGAACAAACTAGAGAAAATAAATAATGTTTTTTTTGCTTTTATCCCTGCTGCTGCTTTTGCCAGCGTTGTTTATATTCCTATGGCCGGTACTTAAGGGACGCAAGCATCAGGCAGAAGAAGATCGCACCGCGTTAAACGTGGCGCTTTACCAAGAGCGGGTAACGGAACTTGAAGCTCTGCATGCCCAGGGCGTGCTCACTGATGAGCAGCTTGAGCAGGGGCGGCAAGAAGCAGGACGTGATTTGCTTGAAGATACCGAACTAGGCGCGCCTTTAGCTCAAACAAAGCTGGGTATGGCCTTGCCGTTAATAGCGGCCTTGCTTATACCGGTTGGCGGTGCAGCGCTGTATAAAGTTTTTGGTGAGGGTGAAAAAGTAGCTCTAACCCTAAGCCTTGCTGAGCAACCTAAGACTGCGGGCGAGGCAATTGCGCGCTTAGAAAATATAGTGAAATTACAGCCTGACTCTGCCGAGGCATGGTTTTTCTTGGGTCGTACTTATATGAATGAGCAGCAGCATAAAAAAGCAGCTCAAGCCTTTGATAAAACGATGCGCTTGGTCGGCAAGCAGCCGGAGGTTTTAGCGCAGTGGGCGCAAGCCGAGTATTTTTCCACCGATAAACGCTGGACCGATGAAATGCAGCAGGCCGTAGATACAGTGCTGGCCGCTGATCCTAATGATGCAACCATGCTAGGTTTTGTAGGTATTGCAGCCTTCGAGTCCGGCAATTTTAATACCGCATTAGAAGCTTGGTCGCGTTTGTTGGATCAAATGGATCCGCGCGACCCTTCAGCGCGTGCTGTTTTAACTGGGGTTGAGCGCGCTGAGCAGGCGATTAATGAATTTGGTGAGCGCGCTGTTGATGCTGAAGTCGGCCCTGTGTTGCCGCCGCTCCCTGATACAGCAAGCCTAGCTGAGCAAGGCAGAATTAGCCTGCTCGTCAGCGTTGCTCCAGCGTTGCTAGATAAGCTACAGCCTGAAGATGTAGTCTTTGTGTTTGCACGCGCTACGAGCGATGGTCAAATTCCTCTGGCCGCACAGCGCCTTACTGTAGCTCAGTTGCCTGCCGAGATTGTGCTCAGCGATGCGGATGCATTGATGCCCGAAACTCTGCTTTCAGCGGCGCAAGACATCCAAGTGCAAGCCAGTATTGCAAGAGACGGCAATGCGAGCGAGCCTAACTGGTTAAGCGCGATCAAGCCTGTAACTGTCGATACTGAACAGCAAACAGAGCTGGTGATTGAGCAAGAGGTTATTCGCTAGCTGGTGCTTTGCCAGCGTTAAGTCTGTGCAAATTGGGAGACAGTTGTGGCCACTCCTTTAATAACTCGGCAAGGCTATGAGCTGCTTAAGCTTGAGCTGGATGAGTTGTGGCGCGTGGAGCGCCCAGATATTACTCGCAAAGTAACTTGGGCAGCAGGCTTAGGCGATCGCAGTGAAAACGCAGATTATCAATATAACAAACGGCGTTTGCGCGAAATTGACCGACGCGTGCGCTACCTGCGTAAATGCATTGAAAATCTAAAGGTGGTTGATTACCACCCTGATCAGGAAGGACGGGTTTTCTTTGGTGCATGGGTAGAGGTAGAAAACGAAGCACAGGAAATCCTGCGATTTCGTATTGTAGGTTACGATGAGATTTTTCAGAATCCAGCTTATATTTCGATCGACTCGCCCATGGCGCGGGCGCTGTTAAAAAAACAAGTGGATGATGAAGTTGAAGTAACTACAGACACCGGTACGCAACTTTGGTACGTCAACTCTATTCAATATAATCTGCCCTAAAGCGTGTTGACCAAAATGCGCGACAAGCCCCGTACTTTTAGTGCTGGGAAGGATAGCGCTGGAAGGCTGTAGCCTTCCTTAATGGGGTCGGGTTTGCTGCTCTATGTATTGGCGTATCACTG
>NZ_JAUCDY010000018.1:0-28563 GCF_030362935.1 Thiopseudomonas acetoxidans | reverse complement strand
CCAAGAACATTCTTGCGGTCGGGCATGATCGTCTAGTTGTAGGAATCCCCGTCCTTTAGGGCGGGGAGGATGTCAAGTCCATTAAAATGGCTTTGATCATGTGGAAGTGATTCAAACTCGGAATTATAGCGATGTTGTTGTTGGCAAGTCATAATCTATTCCTAAAGTCATTGTTGAGCTTAGGAAACCTCTGAATAACTACCTGCGTAGCTATCACTGCGTTAAAAACGTGCTCAAAATGCTCATTTACTAGGTGTAAACTGTGCTTTTTCATACGTTTTGCCTTGTGCTAGCGTCCTCGGTAACGTTATTCAGACGTTCCTTAGATAAGCTAACGTCGCGTACTGGGTGACGACCGCATCGCGCTGGCATCCCAGCGACCGAAGGGAGCGAATGATGCGTCTTGTTAGCGGCGACAAAGACACTACACTCGCAGCACTACCACCCCATATTGAAATGAATGCCCGGTTGAAATGAAAATCTAGGGTCAGCAATAAAGAGCTTATCTTCACCCGCTTTTTTGGCGAAACGCACGGTGTATTTTTGCGAGCCTGATACTTTCTCAAGCGAGGCAAGGCTGGCTGCCTGCAAAAGTTGCGGATTTTTTACCCAGTCACTAACACTGTTTGGCGTAATGGTGAATGAAATATACCAAGCCCCAGAAAGAGGAGTGCCAGAAAGCGCGCTTTTGTCCTCTTCTTTTACAATAGTGATATCTTTAATTTCGTAACGCTCCGTGTAACAAAAGCCATTGACTTTCGCATCATATGCTGATTGCCCAAGGCTGGTAAGTGCATAAGTGCTTCCAGATTTTTCCAGCAGACCAGCAACAGCCAATGCGTTAAGCGTAGACTGATTGCTTGCAACTCTATCTTGCTTTATGGGCAATGTGTCGAATAGAACAGAAGTGGCGCAACCTTTTTTTTGGCCAATCTTTTCAGCCAGTGCGGTATGTATTTCCGTTTCGGATGGTTTTGAACCACCGCAGGCGGTTAAAACAAGGAAGACCAAAGTCATACCAGCGATATATATTGTCTTATGCATTAAATGCTCCTTCTTTTAAAATGGGCTAACGCCCAAGCAGCGGCGCATTTTGCGTCCGCTGCCTTGCCTTGTTATGGGTATCTTGGCAGAATGTACCAATATTTGGTACAGGAGACACCCAATGGCCAGAAATACCAGCATTACCCTTGGTTCCCACTTTGACGAGTTCATTGCTGAACAGCTTGAAAATGGCCGCTATGGATCGGCAAGCGAAGTGGTACGAGCAGGATTGCGCTTGCTTGAAGAGACTGAGAGTAAACTTGAAAGACTGCGGCGGCTCTTGGATGAAGGCGAGCAAAGCGGGATAACAGAGTATTCGCTTCAAGGTGTTATTGCAGAACTGGATAACGAAGCTCTCTAATGCCTCCATTTTTGCTCACCTCTGCCGCCCGAAAAGACGTAATTGATATTGGCCGCTTTACCACTGAGAAGTGGGGAAGGCGTCAGCGCGACAAATACCTCAAGCAACTTGACGATGCTTTCAGGCTCCTTGCTCGACAGCCGGAGATTGGGCGCGATGCAGAAGATATAAAACCAGGATACAAAAAGTTTAGCCAAGGTAGCCATATCATTTTTTACCGAGCTGGCACTGAATCCAAGATTGTTGTGATCCGCATACTCCACAATAGCATGGATGTAGAACAGCACTTCTAAAACCCATAACGCAGAGCGCACCGGTGACCTTGACGCAGCGAAGTGGAGACAAAGGCATCCGAGTGACGCGCTTGGTTAAATTACTATCGTTCACCTTCAAGGCCATGCCATACTCGGAGAATGATGATGGCACTAGCATGAAGTGAATATCGAACGACGTATTTTCCAAAAACCATATCTCGAATGGAGTCAGGCACCGGCGCCATTTCAACTGGTGTGCCCATTTTGGGGAATTCTGGAAGTAATTCGATTTTGCCAACCAGTTCGGTGGCAATCCTGGCTGCCGCCGACGGGTTGTACATCGCAACGAACTCCCTGAGGCGTTTCAAATCATCAATGGCCTCATCCGTGTAAGCCAGCTTCACTTACCTGACCTTGGCGCATCCTGCTCGTTTTCGGTTCCCCAGCTATTAAGCCAACTGTGAACCTCGCTGGCATCAACAACCTTGCCTTGGGCAGCAGCCTCCATTGCCTCTAACGTTTGTTTCCAACGCTCTTGCTCAAGCTGCTGCTTTTCTATGTATTCCGACAGTGCCTGGTTGATCACCCAGCTTTTGCTACGGTGCAGCCTGCTGGCGATTGCTTCCAAACGCTGTTCAACTTCTGCCTGAAGGCGAACCGTGGTGACGCTCATGACTATGCCCCCTCATACCTAGTGACTACAACGTATTACAGCATAGTCTGCGAGGTTAGGCAAAAAATTTAACGCCAAGCTTTGCGGCGTGAAGGAGCGCAGCGTAGACGCGTCCGACAACAGCCGCTTGTTATATTCTGCTCTCGGGTAGCTCAAGTTGTCTCTCACTTCGCCAAACTCTAATGAGCACAACCTCAGTCTCTTGCCTCAAGTAAACAACTCGAAAAGGCGAGTGGATTAATTCTCGGATATGGCTTGAACCAAGCTCGGGGACAACCCGACCAGCATCAGGATGGCGCACAAGCATTTCGGCATGTTCCAGAATGGCCATAACATACTCATCGCCGATATGCGGTACGCCCTCTTCGTTGTAGTACTCTTGAATAGATTGCAAATCCCCAAGAGCGGACTGAGCGATGCGTAGCTTCATTTAGTTAATGCCCAGTGTTTTCTTCGCATCAGCTAGAGAAACTGTGCTGCCCTCGCGGACATCCATGAGACCTTGAGCCACGGCTTTAACGAATCGAAGCTCCTCAGCGGTTCTCTCAAACTCCTCAAGCCCTTGAACAACCGCTACTCCACGACCTCGGCTCGTAAGCAAGATTGGCCGTTGTGTATCCTGAGCTCGATTAACCACCTTTCCCGGATTAACTTTTAGATCTGAAAGAGGAACGACATCTTCTGAAAATTTTACCTGCATGACACATTCTCCAAAGTGGTACAGGCACCATTAATAGCACCAGTTAACAGGTGCGGTCAAGAAAATATAACGTTGTAGGTAAGGGCGCTACGCGGCGCTTTATCGCGCAGCGTCCAGCGACCGGAGGGAGAGGCCTTGACCGAAGTGTTAGAGGCGGTCTGCTCATAACCATTTATCGTCTGGGTCAGAGCGCCACCAAGCCCAGAGGGTAGGAAAGGTCGCAAAGAGAAATCCATAGACGACAAGGTGGCTAAAGTTAATGAGAGCATTAAGAAGCAAGATGATAGATAACAGGGCACAAACACGCCCAGTAGAAGGGCGAGAACTGAATTCAGAAAACCATTTGCTGAAATAAATCAGGCTCAGCCCGAGTGACGTGACCACAGCGAAGACCAGCGGAAAAATGGGCTCTTCATCAAAGATGGGGGTCATATAAATTTCCCACAGCCTTTCCAGCCTTTCGTCTCCTTCCGATAAAAAGGGGAGCCCCAACAATATTGCCAACCCTGCATATATAACAAAAGCCAGGGACTGTGGCCCGTTTCCGTATGAGTACCTCATGCCTCTAACGCCCAATTCATGCGCCGGTTATACCGGACGCATGCAATTGATTGTTAGAAGGTGAACTAGCAGGCGCCTGAATGGTTAACTGCAGACCAAGCGCTTTAGCAACTTTAGCTACAGTAGCAAAGGTAGGGTTACCTTCTGGTGATAATGCCTTATACAGCCCTTCCCGTGTCAGTCCTGCATCCCTCGCAAGCTGACTCATATTTTGCGCGCGAGCGACAACACTTAAAGCATGAACAATAAATGCCGAATCGTCACCGGCCTCTTCAATGCATGCCTCAAGATAAAGCTGGACATCTTCTTGGGTTTTAAGATGTTCTGCTGAGTCCCAACGTTTAGTTTTAACATTCATAGTCTATACCTCTAATTGCTTCGCAATTTCTTTGGCTTTAGCGATATCTGCTTGTTGAGAGCTTTTATCACCACCTGAAAGTAAAATCACAACAACAGGCCCCTTTTGAACAAAGTAGACTCGGTATCCTAGCCCGTAGAAGATGCGGAGCTCGCTTATACCATCACCTACTGGTGCTACGTCCCCAAAGTGTCCCATCTCCACGCGATCGATACGCGCCTGAATCCTCGCTTTCGCTCTGCGATCCTTGAGAGATTTAAACCATCTGGAGAACGCTGTTGTTGTTCGGATTTCAATTATGTGTGAACTATAGTTAACGAATATTACCCTGTCAACTATGGTTAACAGGCGAATAGTGTATAACTGAACCTTCTAACGCCGCGCACATCGGTGCGAGCTCGCGAGCATCCGGCAGCCGAAGGCTGCGTAGTGATGCGCTTGGTTATCTGTCATTTTGCGAGAACCTCTTTGCATTTTGCCCAGATCTCGGCCTTTTCCATAGAGACCAGCTTCTCGACGATGGGCCAGTCCGTTTCCCTGCCACTTTCCCTCGTGGTTTTTCCGCTCAGGGGCGCAATGTCTGGGCTTCTAGAAATACCTTTTTCGTCCAACATTGCGGCAATATTCTGAACCTTCATTTGAACCGATGAAACTGGGCGCTTACCAAAGGTAGATACTTTCTTTTCTGCGAGAAGGCCTCGGCCGAAGCGCGCAATGTAGGTACAAAGAACTATTTCGTCCTCCGAATAGTAATTTTTCACTTAGCTATCCCTGTACAGATAACGTTTGGTTAAGGGGCGGGCTTTAGCCCGTCCCAGCGAGCGGAGCGAGCGATTTGAACCAATTGTTAGGAGCCATTTGGCGCGGAGTATAAGAATTTCCCGCCTTTTACTTCAACTGCAGAGCGAACTTCATCAGCGTCTGCACTGGAGCCAATAAACGCCAACTGTAATTTAGGTAGCATGCTTGAAGTGTTATTTAGCGCGGCTATAGTGGCCTTAGCTGCAAACGTACTATCAGTTCCGGATATGGCTACACGCACATCGGTTTTACTTGCGGGTGCTATTGCTTGATGAATACCTGAGACAATAGGCGAGTCTAACCCTGCGCTCCCAATAAGGGCAGATGCCATTGCGCCGGAAATACCGTTGCTTGAGCCTGGAACCCAAATTAAACTGGAGCTCTGACCATTAAATAGAGTCGCTGCAGTTACTGCAGCCTGCTGTGGCGATTGACTGCCTGTGGTGGCGCAGCCAGTTAATGCCAATAACAGTATGGTTAATGCAGCGATATTTTTCATATTGGCTCCTAACGCTTGGGTAATGTGCGGAAAAACCGCAGGTTTTGGAGTCGCATTGACCCACTTGTTACAACTTGCCTCAATTGTGGCATATTGCTACAATTTGATGATATTGGCCCACAGGAGGATATGACAGTGGCAACTACCAGCATACGATTAGACCAAGACCTTATTGATAAAGCCACTATTATGGCAAGAGCACTGAACCGGACACCACCCAAGCAAATAGAGCATTGGGCTAAAATTGGTAAAATTATGGAAGACAATCCAGATTTGCCGTATGAGTTTGTTAAACAGACAATAATTGCGCAAGCTGAAAAAGAAGCAGGTAAACTGGAGAGCTACGATTTTGGTTAAGGCAACGAGTGTTTTACAAACACCGAGCTTCAAAAAAGCGATAAAGAAGCTTAAGCCTAACCAAAAGAAAGAACTGGATTCCGCCATTAAAGAGATCATGGCGAAACACGCGCTTGGCGAACAGAAAAAAGGCGACTTGTCTTTTTTACGCGTGTATAAATTTAAAATGAACAAACAGCTTACATTATTAGGATACAGTTTTAATGATGGCACGCTTACTCTCGAGTTAATGGCACTTGGTTCGCATGAAAACTTTTACCGCGATATCAAACGCAGCACCTAGAGTTGTAACGTGGAGCTTTGCGGCAATTTTGGAACAGCGCAGCGGTGGAAAAATTGTCCGGCAACAGCAGCTGGTTATGCATTATTCGTAGTGGCTCCAGAGCCTGAGGACTTTCACCACTTGCTCGTCTTCAAGCACTTGGTAGACCAGACGGTGCTGAATATTGATGCGGCGTGAATAGGCCCCCGCAAGATCACCAATGAGCTTCTCAAACGGAGGCGGCTTGCGGTATGGATCTTCCGCTATTAGTGCTAAAAGTTCCTGGGCTTTTGGTTTGAGGCCGCTGGAAGCCAGCTTCTTTGCATCTTTCTGGGCTTGGTTGGAGTAAATCAACTTCCATGTCACCAGTCCAGTTCCTCATCGCATTCATCCACGGGAGCATCCATCCCCTCACGAATAGACTCTCGCATACCCGGTACAGAGAGCAGGTAAAGTGTTTCCTGAATTGCAGACCAATCTTCCTCGGAAACCAGGACAGCTTTGTTCCGCTTACCCATGATGACGATCGGTTCGTGGGACTCAGCGGTTTCGTCAATCAACCGATAAAGGTTGCTACGCGCCTCAGTTGCTGTGATTCCGGTCATGACACACCTCTTGCGTGTTCAACTTTGAACCAAGTGTACGCCTTTGAGAACGTACGTCAAGACGAACGACTCGCATAACGTTTGGTTAAGGGGCGGGCTTTTGCCCGTCCCAGTGAGCGCAGCGAACGATTTGAGCCAGTTGTTAGGCTACGGTGCCCGTGTGGAGCACTACAATTTTATAGCGATTTTAAAATCTCTTGCCTTTTCTTTTCATATTCATCTTTGGTGAGTAGACCCTTGTCTTTTAGGTCCAGTAGGGTGCTCAAGCGTTTTTCTGTGGATGTTTCCGCTTGATTAATTGGTGTGGGGATTTCGTGCGGGACAAAATTAAGTTCGCTCAAAGCAGTCTGTGTTTTTAAAAGCGCATCTTCCATAGCTCTGCGACCGGCAAAGCCGTGATCAAACAGGCGCTCGCTATTAGCAGTACCAACTCCTACAACCCTAGGATTCGCTACTATTTTTCCGCTTGAATCTCGGACGTTACTAGTGAGATCCACTGTAAAATTTGTTGGTGGCCATGTGAAAAAACCAGTACTCCCAGAGCTGGTCACTATCTGAGGTTGGATAATGTAGTCAAGCCCCTGCTGTTTTGCTCGGGAAAGGTCCGGCGGTGAAGGTAGTTTTACAACTCCAGTGAATACATTATCTAATGCCTGTTTGTAACCTGACTCAATGTCGCGATATGGGTAATATCGGACGTTGTCACCGCCGCCGCCTGGGGTTGTAACTTCAAGTGCTAGAAGTTCAGCGGGGATGTAATAGCCGACATTGGCTGAGGATTTAGAAGTCGTGATGGTTGAACTATAAATTTTTGTTGCGTCTGGCTCATCTTGATTGGATGAGCGCATCCGCTAAGGAGAGTTGCAAAAACAAGTGAAGCTGTCGTTATAAGGGACTTCATAGTACTACTCTGGTTTAGGGGTGGAAAAATGCCTAAACGTTTGAATTCACCGGCGCTGCGCGGCTTTATCGCGCAGCGTCCGGTGGAATGATGGGTTGGGCATTCAGTGGATAAACCTCATCGGATAAGCTGCATTAGGGCTGCCATCAACGCATCTGAAACAGTTCTTGATGGAAACGCTCTGGTGGCAGGCCGTGGGCGAGGAAGTCCTCGCGCAGCGCCTGCCCGAACCCCGGCGGGCCGCAGAACCAGATGCTGGCGGACTGCCATTCCGGAATGACGGCACGGATGCGTTCGCCATTCAATCGTCCATCCTTGCTATCGACGAGTAGGTGCAGACGCACGCTTGCAGCTTCGGCATCTGCCGTGAGACGGTCGATGGCGGCCTGATCGAACTCGGCAGTCGGATGAAAGAGATCAATCGTCTTTGCGTCCGGGGTGGCGGCGCGTTGCTTGAGGCGGGCGATAAACGGCGTGATGCCGATGCCCGCACCCACCCAAATCTGACGTGGCTGCGCATCCTCGAAGTTGAAGCAGCCGTAAGGACCTTCCACTGTCACCGGCATGCCGATCTTCAATCTTTCCCGCAAGCGGCTGGTGTGGTCGCCCAGCGCCTTGGTGATGAAGACGAGCCGACGGTCAGCGGGGTTCCAGGCGGAGGCGATGGTGTACGGATGCGCGCCTTCGTTTTTGTCCGAGGTGACGAAGGCGAACTGCCCGGCGGCATGGCCGCGCCAGCCGTCCTCTAGCACGACGGCGGTCTCGAGCACGCGCAGCGCGGGATAATCGATCAGACCCGCGATGGTTCCCGTAACCTTGCGGCCGGTGCCGATCCGCCCCGTCAGGGTCAGCAGCGCGGTCACGGTGCCGCCCAGCAGCAAGGCCGCCATTAGCCAGCCGACCGGCTGCGTCCAATACTCCACCTTGGTGAGCACGGCGGAGTGATAGGCCAGGGCAAGGTAGGCGACTGCGATCCATTTGTGGGTTTTGACGAACCAGTGGTAGGGGAAGCGCTTGACCAAAGCCAGAACGATCAGCACGACGGCGGCGTAGAACGCCCATTCGCCGACGGATTCGGCAAACCCCCGCTGGCTGCGCAGCCAGCCTTCGATGGCGCCGAGGGTTTCTCCGGCCACCGGTTTGCGCGCGGGCTTTTCCAGCCAGCCCCAACCCACCATCCATTTGGTGCCTTTTCCCCACCACCAGTGAACGATGGCGACCACCAGGGCGGCGATGCCCAACCACTTGTGCAGGCGATACATCTTGTCCAGCCCGTCCAGATGCGGCTCCAGCCATTTCGGGCGCAGCGCCAGCAGCATGGCCACGCTCATCAAGCCGATGCCGATCACCCCGCTGTACTGCATGAACACAGTGCGAAACGAGAAGTACGTGAACGGCTCGGGCAACAGCGTATCGGCGGCGAGCCATAGCGCAGTCAGCAGTAGCAGGACAACCAGAAGTGAAACCTTAATGCGTGTCATGGATTACCTTCGATGCAAATTCGTATGTAGTCCAACGCCAAGCGCAACGGCGAGTGAAGCGAAGTCCAGCCAATTTATTGGCGAGTTGCCGCATCTTGTTATGAGTTTTTGATACGTTCATAAACTGCACCTTGAATTAACAGCGCCCCTAGAATAAATAGAAAAAACAGACCGAAATTTGGGGCGACAAACTGAAGATAGGCGAGCACTCCGCTTGAGTCAATTAACTCAACAATTGCATTGAACCCAGATATAGTGCCGGATAAATTACCATCTTGATCGAAAGTTTGCACATGAGTGCTGAACATTGCTGAAATAGAAAATACCATGATGCTATATGGCACCGTAATTGAAAATGCTTTTCTTACTAGAGACTTGATATCCATATTTAAATACTCATAACGTTTGGTTAAGGGGCGGGCTTTAGCCCGTCCCAGAGAGCGAAGCGAGTGATTTGAACCAATTGTTAGATTGCATTTGCACCGTTCCCGAAAAGAAGATAACCGCCAATTGCTATAGACACAATTATAAGAAGTTCGAGCGCTGCCCTAATGCGTGCCCGTGATATTTTTTTCGAATCTGTGGGTATAAGATTTGCGTTGGAGCTATGTGTAAAAAGAGCGATTGTTATACCTAGCGGAGAAAGCAGTAAGGGGTACCAGCTTTTTAAAATAACAGCAAGGATGATACTGCCCCAAAATGCCACCTCGAAAGATATGGCAACTAGCGCATGACTCCAACCCGACACATAGCTTTTTTCCCCACAGTTTGAACATTTAGCAGGGCGGATGCTTGTCGCGTTTATTTTTCTCCAGCCCGAAATAGTAGGCTGATGGCAATGTGGGCAAGGTGTCTTCATGCAAATCTAACGCCGCCAGCAGAGGCGCAGCTTTGCTGCGTCCTGCTGACTGGCCTTGTTAAGCGGCTGCTTCGAGCATAGGAATTTGCATACCAACTTTTGCACTTGCAAAACTCATGTCGCCACTAGCTATAGATTGAGCTTTGTAACCTGATCCAATCAAATCTTTAATGTACAGTTTATTGTAGATAAACATAAAGACAAGATTGGAAAGCCCAAAAGTGATCATTGCAATAATGAACATGATTATGGCCCACTTCCAATCACCTCTAAATAGTGGTGGAAAGAAACCAAAAAAGAATACCGTCCATGAGAAGCCAACAGGTGCTTCTTTCATGGCTCCGGTATTTGGATTTTTGAAGATTATTGATGTAAATGCCATGTTTTCTCCTAATTACCCGATTTAGTGAATTCCGGTAGTTGGGCTTTCTGCCGGAACGCTTAACGTAGAGCTAACCGGCGCTGCGCGGCCTTATCGCGCAGCGTCCAGCAACTGAAGGGAGCGAGGTTGAGCGCCGGGTTAGGCAGAGAGTTCATTATGTGGCCACAGTATTTCAGATGGAAGCCAAAAGCTCAGACAAGCGAAAAAACATCACAATTAATATCAGTGTGGGGATGCCATAATAAACCAGCTTTCCTTGCCACCCTGGGTATTGCTTGCGATAGCTCCTAAGGAGAGTCCATGCGCTATTGCCCTCGCCGGGAGCGAGAGGCGGAGACGGGAAACGCTGAAAAAACAAGCCAATACCACCACACAAAGCGACAAATGCTGAAATAACAAGCAAAGTGATGCTATCCCTTACGTTGCCGGAGATGAGAGCATCAATCGCTAGGACTGCAAAGATTGCAGAAACGACACAAACCAGCGTTTTGGTGAAATTACCCATGTGTTGCCTAACGCCCGCAGCACGCGCGGCTTTGTAGTGTAGGCGCAGCCGTAACGAAAAATCCGTCGCCGTGGCTGCGCTTGTTAGATTGCATCACTTCTTATCTATGACCGACTTTAATAACTCGAAAATCGCTTTATTTGAAACCGGTTCTTCGCCCTTTTCCTGTGGCGTATTTAGGCCAAAAAATTGCTTGGTTAGCTCCTCTTTAACTTTGTGTCTTGTTTCCTCGGGGAGTTTTTCGAGATAAGGATCTAGCGATGCCAATTCAAGCTCTGCTCTTCTGTTATGATTTTCTAAAGCTCTATGCTTAGCGGACTCTTTAGCAGCATATGCAGCCGGTATAGCAAGGACAAAAGCAGCCCCAACCCTAAACAACGCCAATTTCCAGTCAAATCCATTAGCCGCTGAAATGAAGATGGTAATACCAATAATTAGAACCATACCGATCATTAAGCCAAGAGCAATCCTACGCCAGTTATCAGCTGCGCTTTTTTCATTATTTGCAATATTTTGATAGTTACCTGTTATCCCAATATTCCCTATTATTTGAAGCAAATTTGAAGCTTCCGCTCTCTTTTCTTCTAATTCTTCTAATACAGAATTTGCTTCTCCTTTTTGGCTTTTCAGCTGTTGCTCATATTGAGCTTTATGCTCAGAGATAACGCTACTTACATTCTCTTGGTTAGCATCTATGCTTTCTTCAAGTTTAGAATCAAAGGCTTCTGAATAGTTGTCGTACCGCTCATTAAATTCGCTGAGCTTTGAATCTAGCTGGGAAGTATATTTGTTCTCCACCTCTTCAAATCGCTCATTAAAGTTATTAAGCGATTCTGAAATACCTTGGTCAAAACGCTCAATTTCTTTAGATAGAATATCCAGCTTTTCTTGTTGGCTAATAGACTTTTCAGTCATTTTCTTAACTGATTCTACCAGTTCATCTTTTTCCTTCTTCATCTCACTAAACGACTTTTCAGCGAGAGACTTAAACTCTACAAGAGAGCGAGTGAATGACTGCTCTGAAATAGCTGGCTTCACAATAGGCAAGGCATTAATTTGAGTCATCAAATTATCGATGTGTGCAGAGGTATTATTTAAATGGCCTACATTAGAATTTGATATATAAGAATTCAATTCGGAGGTAATACTGGATATGTGACTATTGGCTTTATTAAGATGAGAGTGATTAACTAGAGCTGGAATCACATTATTCAGACAAATCTCCACGTAGGATGCAGCCTGTTTAATTCTGTCGATAATTTCAAGAACGTTGAGATCTTCAGTCACAAGCGAGTCATCAGTTAGCCTATCGGCTAAGCTTTCGATACTTGCATGGATAGCATGATCACTTAATTGGTCATCCCACTGTGACATTTTTTCTCCTATCTATGGTTGCAATCTAACGCTAGAAATCAGCGGCGCGCATAGCGCGTCCGCTGCATTGTCTTGTTAGCAGTTCTATCAGCATTTTTATCAGTGATGGCTCTGCCACCACTCACCAGCCAAAGCCTGCGCCTGTTCGATTTGCTGATGGGACATCATCGATTCGATTTGCCGAATGGCCTTATCTGCTTCCCAGCCATTGGCCTTCCCCAAGTAGAACCATTTCGCAGCTTGAACATAATCCTTGGGAACCCCTTCGCCGTTGGCATACATGACCCCAAGGTTGAACTGCGCACTGGCGTATCCCTGTTCGGCAGCCTTGCGATACCACGTCACCGCCTGCGATGCGCTTCTGGGAACCCCTTCGCCGCTGGCATACATGACCCCAAGGTTGAACTGCGCTCTGGCGTATCCCTGTTCGGCGGCCTTGCGATACCATGTCACCGCCTGCGCCATATCTTTGGAAACCCCTTCGCCGTTGTAATACATGTTCCCAAGGTTGAACTGCGCTTGAGCGACTCCCTGTTCGGCGGCCTTGCGATACCACGTCACCGCCTGCGATGCGCTCCTTAGAACCCCTTCTCCTTTGTAATACATGAGCCCAAGGTTGAACTGCGCTTGAGCGACTCCCTGTTCGGCGGCCTTGCGATACCACGTCACCGCCTGCGCCATATCTTTGGAAACCCCTTCGCCACGCTGATACATGCCCCCAAGGTTGAACTGCGCTTTAGCGTATCCCTGTTCGGTGGCCTTGCGATACCACGTCACCGCCTGCGATGCGCTTCTGGGAACCCCTTCGCCGCTGGCATACATGACCCCAAGGCTGAACTGCGCTTTAGCGTATCCCTGTTCGGCGGCCTTGCGAAACCACGTCACCGCCTGCGATGCGTTCTTAGGAACCCCTTCGCCGTTGGCATACATGACCCCAAGGTTGAGCTGCGCGTTAGCGTCTCCCTGTTCGGCTAATTTCGTAAAAATCTTCAATGCGACCGGATAATTTTTACGCTCGTAAGCTGACGCAGCCGACTGGAACAAACTTGCTGAGCTGTTGGCCGTTTTCGCCTGTGGCGTAGGCGATGGGCTGCCAGCTGAGGCACAGCCAGAACCAGCCAAACAACCTATAAAGATCATCAGTATTGTTATCGGTTTCATTTCTTGCTATCCAATTTGTCTTTGTAGTTAGTATTTCATGGCGCGCACTCGTGCTGCCACACCGTGCAGATCAGGGTTTTGACCGCTTTGCCATCAATCACGCAATCTTCTTGACTGCTAACGCCAAGCGTGAGCCGCGGCTGCGTAGCAGCCGTCGCGCTCCACGCTTTTGTTAGGCATCTTCTCTTTGTTTTTCGTGGCTTATGATTTTTTCGCTTGAAAGTTGAACCCAAGCGTCTTCGTTCTCATAGATCGACAGATTGAAGCTGGACCTGTTGTTTCCCCTGGACTTTTTAAAGACCGAGAAGCTTCTCTATCCGTGCCTTGTCCTGAGTGCAGGGCGCATAATGCGGGCTGTCGTCCGGGGCGGAGATATATCCGTTCCACGCCGATTTCAGTTCACTGCGAACATCGCTGGCGCGTGCACCTTTTTCTAAGAGGACCTCCAAGAGAACCCGGTTGCACCCACTTGCCGCTGCAGCAGGAAGGCTGAGCGCTGTGACGCCGCGAAACCTGGCAACCGGCTCCCGCATAGACAAGCCTCTAGAAGTCAGGAGGTCCACTATTTTCCCAACAGCGACTTTATCCGACGTGTCTCCCAAGAAAGCGTAATATCCAATAGCACTGCCACCGTCCTCTGGATTAAATGCGCTGCGAATGTTCCAGCCAGCGCGCACAAACAGCTCGACGACCTTTACGTCTGACCGCATTAGTGCCTGACCAAATGACTGATCCGTCCAGGCCACCCCTCGATTCATAAGCTCTTTTTGAGGATCCTCACTCACCTCGCGCTTGAAATTGTCTGCCTTTTTGTCAAGGCTCTCAGCCGCGACTGCAGATCGACCAGTATTTTCTTCTATCTTGGCAGCTGAAACTTCGATTGCGCCGAGCTTTTCTTGCCAATCCTTCACGACTGGAAAGACCGTGGCAACGACGCCACCGGAATCAGCCGATTGCAGGGTTGCATAATGGCTCCCGAGCAAAACAGCACCAAAGAGAAGCTGGCCAATAATAAAAGGCGCGGCCCAGTAATCGCTAAAGAATTGCCTCACCACACCTGGGGCAGGAATGTTGCGAAGCGCCCGACCAAGCGGGGGCACACACGCAACAATAACTGAAGCGCTCAAGATAACCCCGACGGCAGCAAGCGCGTAGCCGGCAAGCGCGAGGATTGGACTAATCAAGTCGTTGACAACCCCCACAACGCCAGCCAAGGCAGTCATCATCGCGCAGACTCTGCCAACTACACCTTTCATAACCCCCCCATTCTTAGTACTAGTTATAGGCTTCGCTTGACACCGATATGCTCGTCAGGTGATCGAGCTCAACCATAATCCCACATTGCCACCCGTCGCGGCTCTGGCAAGCCGCTCCCCAAAGCCTAACATGTATTAAACCGCCTTCCACATAAGCCAATCATCGTGAAGTCGGTATAACCCGATGCGAATAAATTTTGATTGCCCGATTAGACCATAGGGATCAACCCGTTACAAGACCATACTTTTTGATAGATTATTTTCGCTTGACCCGCCTTGCCTTCACCAGCAAAATACTGTTTATCCATACAGCAAAAGGAAATTGCTATGCCCCAGACACCCAAGCCTGCACTCAAGCTACGCGAACAGCTGCATGCAATTATCCGCACCAAGCACTACAGTCTGCGTACCGAAAAGACCTACTGGTACTGGATACGCTATTTCATACGCTTTCATCGACTCCGCCACCCCCGCGACATGGCCGAAGCTGAAGTCGCTCAGTTTCTGACCTGGCTGGCGACACACCAGAATGTAGCGGCGGCCACCCAAAACCAGGCGCTCAATGCGCTGGTATTTCTTTACAAGCACGTTCTGCAACAGCCTTTGCAACATATCGACGGCATCGCTCGTGCTAAAAAACCACGCAAGCTGCCGGTGGTGCTGTCCCATGAGGAAGCCATGTCCGTCATTGCCCAGCTGCCTCCCCCGCATCGGCTGATTGCTTCGCTCATGTATGGGGCCGGTCTGCGGGTCAGCGAAGCCTGTCGTTTACGCATCAAGGATGTGGATTTTACTCTGCACCGCCTGATGATACGCAGCAGCAAGGGCGGTAAAGATCGCACGACCTTGCTGCCACAGACGCTGTTTACCAAAATCGCGGAAAGCCTCGTACTTTGAGTGCGAGGATGGATAGCGAGGGCGACGTAAGCAGCCCCCTAATAGGTTGTTCATGTTTTTGCAGTATAGGTTGGTACTGGTATTATATACAGCATGATAAAGCACACCAAAACATTAAAAGTCCGAGTACGAGACAGGCATTTGCCCTTGCTTAATAGCATGGCTCGAAGCGTCAATTTCGTCTGGAACTTTGTCAATGAGTTGAGCCAGCGCTCGATTAAAGAGCGTGGTGTGTTTTTGTCAGCCTATGATGTTCAGAAATATACCAATGGCGCAGGTAAGGACTTAGGGCTACACAGCCAAACAGTGCAACGTATTGCAGTTGAGTACACGACGCGCCGCAAGCAGTTTAAGAAGGCGCGGCTGAACTGGCGCAAGTCAGGCGGTGTACGCCGCTCGCTGGGCTGGATTCCCGTCAACACAGGCGCGGCCCAATGGAAAAATGGGCAGGTCTACCACAATGGCCACTACTTTAAAGTGTGGGACAGCTACGGCTTGAGCCAATATACGTTTCGCTCTGCTAGCTTCAATGAAGATGCCCGTGGCCGCTGGTACTTCAATGTAGTGGTTGATGTGGAGGTTGAGCCACCCAAAGGCCAAGACCGTATCGGTATTGATCTAGGCTTAACGGATACCGCCACCTGTTCCGACGGTACAAAGCTGGAAGCGGGACGCTTCTATCGTGGGCTTGAGGAAAAGTTAGCCATAGCGCAACGGGCTAGGAATAAAACCCAAGTTAAAACTATTCATGCGAAAATCGCTAACCGTAGAAAAGATACGCTGCACAAGTTCAGCCGCGAGCTGGTCAACCGCTGCGGTGAGATCTATGTGGGCAATGTCAGTAGTTTAAAACTCGCTAAAACCAAGATGGCTAAGTCAGTATTGGATGCTGGCTGGGGTCAATTAAAAACAATGTTGGACTATAAATGCGCTCACGCAGGCATTGTTTTTAAGGAAGTGAACGAGGCATACACCACCCAAACCTGTAGCTGTTGTGGCGCACTGCCCGATAGCAGGCCGAGAGGTATCGCAGGGCTTGGAATCAGAGAATGGACGTGCAGTGCGTGTGGTGTCACGCACAGCGACCGTGATATAAACGCGGCCAAGAACATTCTCGCGGTCGGGCATGGCCGTCTAGCAGTAGGAATCACCGCCTCTTTAGGGCGGTGAGGATGTCAAAACTTGGACAGGCATCTTGCTATCAGTGGCAACATGAGCTCTGCTGCATGGAAGATGCTTTTGTCCTGATAAAGAAGGGTTAAAAAAGCACCGCTCTTAAGCGCTTCTATTGGCGCAAAGATTGCCAATTGATTGTTGCATGGTTAAAGTTACGCCCCTGTTTTTGTTAATACATCGACACCATTATGACTCCATTAGAACGCTACCAAGAAGATTTAAAGCGTCCGGATTTTTTCCGCGATGCAGCCCAAGAGAACGCAGTAAGGCACTTACAGCGGTTGTACGATGATCTTCTAACTGAAGCACCAAAGCAAAGTCGGCTCAGCATTATGCTGGGTCGTAAAAATCTGCAGCCCATTAAAGGTTTGTATTTTTGGGGTGGTGTGGGGCGTGGCAAAACCTATTTGGTCGATACTTTTTTTGAAGCGCTGCCGTTTGAACAGAAAATGCGCACTCATTTTCATCGCTTTATGAAGCGTGTACACGAGGAGTTACGTAGTCTAGCAGGCGAAAAAAACCCATTGGTTATCGTGGCTAAGCGTTTTGCTAGTGAGGCGCGGGTGATTTGTTTTGATGAGTTTTTTGTCTCAGATATTACCGACGCCATGATTTTGGGCGGCCTCATGGAAGAGTTGTTTAGAAACGGCGTGACTCTAGTCGCTACCTCCAACATTGTGCCCGATGGCCTATATAAAGACGGCTTGCAGCGCGCGCGTTTTTTACCGGCAATTGCATTGCTTAAAGAGCATACCGAAGTGGTTAACGTGGACAGCGGCATTGACTACCGTTTACGCGCTTTGGAGCAAGCAGAGCTGTACCACTGGCCGTTATCAGCAGAGGTGGATGCCAAGCTGGAGCAAAGCTTTCGCAGTTTACTGCTAGAGAATTGCAAAATTCTTGAAAACGAAGTGTTAACCGTCGAAAATCGAGAAATTATTGCCCGTAAGGTCGGTAACGATGTGGCATGGTTTGATTTTCGCGCCATCTGTGACGGGCCACGCAGCCAAAATGACTATATCGAACTGGGTAAAATCTATAGCGCCGTGATTCTGTCTGGCGTGGAACAAATGAGCAGTAAAAACGAAGACATTGCGCGCCGCTTTATTAACTTAGTAGATGAGTTCTACGATCGTAACGTTAAGCTGATTATCTCGGCTGAAGTGGAGCTCAAAGACCTTTACACCGGTAATCGTCTGCAATTTGAGTTCCAGCGCACTCTAAGTCGCTTACTGGAAATGCAGTCCCATGAGTTTTTGGCGCGACCACATAAGCCATAAGCACTGTTGGATGATAGGCTAGGCACATTCTTGAGCCGCAGCGTGACTAAAAACAGGCAAGAAATATCAGCAGTACTGCCCGTACAGCCGTCCGCTAAGGCTGTATGATAGGTTTATTTAGCGATCAGAAAAGGTATCAAACAATGGTTAGTGTTGGGCAAATAAACCGACTGCAAGTCAGTCATCACGTTGATTTTGGCCTGTATCTTGATGATGGCGACTCCGGCGAGATCCTGTTGCCACGGCGCGAGATCCCCAAAAACGCTGATACCGAACCCGGCGAGTGGCTGGACGTGTTCATTTATTATGATAGTGAAGATCGTATTGTTGCCACAGGTCGCACGCCTAAGGTCATGCTAGGTCAATTTGCTAGTTTGCAGGTGGTGGATATTAACCGTACGGGTATTTTTTTGGATTGGGGGTTAAGCAAAGACTTGCTGATGCCGCACTCTGAAGAAAAACGCCCCGTACAGGTGGGTGACTCGGTTGTGGTATTTGTTTACCAAGATGTGCATACCGGACGCTTGGTGGCTTCAGCTCAGTTGGATCGCTTTGCCAAAAGCACAGTTGAGGACGCGGGCTATGCGGTGAATGATCCGGTAAAACTGTTGGTAGCTGAGCGTACCGATCTGGGTTTTACCTGTTTGGTGGATAAGCAGTATCTGGGTCTTTTGCATCATTACGAAGTGTTTCAGCCGGTGCGTATAGGTCAGCGCCTGCCGGGTTATATCAGGGAAGTACGTGAAGATGGCCGTCTAAGTCTGAGTCTACAGTTGCAGGGGCAAGAAGTACGTGATCATCTAAGCGAGCAGATTTTAGCCGCGCTGGCTGACAATGATGGGCGTTTAGAGCTAAGCGATAAAAGCTCGGCGCAGGCTATTGCTGAGCGCTTTGGCGTGAGCAAGGGCAATTACAAAAAAGCCATCGGCCAACTCTACAAGCAAGGTTTGATTGAGATTTTTCCTACCCATATTGAACTCAAATAAACAGCCAAACCGTTTGGCTGCGGCAAATGCGCTGGTACAAACCTGTTTGCTATATATTTTGATAAAGTAAGGCGGTGAATGAATTCTTGCTTTATTCCTCTCATCGGGAATCCAAAAGAGCGTTACTGATCTATGCGTCGAATAATAGTTTTAGTGGTACTTGCGCTGGCTTTAGGTGTTGGTTTTAGTGCGTTTAAAACTTGGCGCGGAACACCGGTGCGTGTTATCACGGCGCAAATGTTGCCGCTTGAGCAGTGGGTGGTAGCCAGTGGGCAGGTGCGCTATCAATCGCTGGCGCGCATCGGCGCAGAGATTACAGGCACAGTGGCAGAGCGTTTTGTTCGCGAAGGCGATCAGGTGCAAGCAGGTGATCCGTTAATTAGTCTGCATCGAGAAGAATGGCTTGCCCAGTACCAACAAGCGCAAACAGCCTTAGCGCAGCTCACCAACCAGCTCTATCCGCAAGCGTTAGAGTCCTTGGCTGAGGCGCGTTTAGCCTATCAACAAGCGCAGCGAGAGGCGCAACGGCGAGCGCAATTAGCTGAGCAGGGCATGCTATCTACCGAGCAAAGTGAGCAAGCGCAGAGCTTAGCCAAAACCCGGAAAACCAGCTTAACGCGCGCAGAGTTATTAGTGCGCTCGTTACAGCCCGGTGGTGACGAAGAGCGTCTCTTACAGCAACGTTTGCAATCGGCTAAGGCTAATTTAGATAAAACCCAGATTAGCGCTCCTTTTGCAGGACGGGTACAAACGCGTAATGTTGAGCCGGGTGATCAGGTGCAGCCGGGTAAAGTGCTGTTGGAGATCGCTCGCTTGGATGGCTTGGAAATTGTTGCTGCGGTAGATGAAAAGTATATGGCACCTTTACAGCTTGGCCAGTCCGCAGTAGTAATTGCTGATGCATGGCCAGAGCATGAGTTGCCTGCCACAGTCAGCTTTATTGCACCCGCTGTGGATGAGAGTAGCGGGACCTTGGATGTGCATTTGCAGGTGCAGGATAGCGAGGCGCGCTTGCGTCAGGGCATGACCGTATCGGTGAGTATATTGACCGCGCAAAAACAGCAAGCGCTGTTGGTCCCTAAGGACTATATCTGGCACACCGAACAAGGCTGGCAGGTGTATACCTTGATTGATGGCAAAACGGCGTTAACGTCGATTGAACTGGGACTGCAAAGCACCACTGCCGTTGAGGTGATAAAGGGAATTACTGCCGGCACGCAGCTGGTGTTGCCTGATGATGTCAAACAGCTTGGTCAAAGTGTACGCCCAGTGCTGGAGGCGCATTAATCCATGTCTTTGCTCAGCGCGCGGCTGTGGATTGAACAGCGCATAGCTTGGCGTTTCATGGCTGAAAACCCTTTGCAAACCCTGCTGATTAGCATTGCTATTGCCGTGGGTACGGCGGTGATTATCTTTATCACAGCGCTAATGAATGGGCTGCAGCAAAATACCGTTAATAAAACACTTGGCAGCCAAGCGCATATCAAGCTGGAGTCCACGCGCCTGTATAACCGTATGCCAGCGGTGAGTCTAGACCAGCACCGAATCCTCCTGGAAACCCAGCGCGCGCAACCCTTGCAACGCATTGATAGCTGGCAAGCCGTCATGCAGGCATTGGATGCGATTCCCAGTTTAACGGCTGTCTCACCTATAGTTTCTGGCCCTGCCTTGGTGCAACGTGGACGGGCAAGCGCCTCGGTTATTATCAATGGCATTGATGCCCAGCGTTATCAGAAAATTGTTGATTTACCCAGCAACATACAGCTGGGTAGCTATCGCATTAGTAGTCAAGACGTTTTGATTGGCAGTGAGTTGGCCAAAGATTTGGGTTTGCAAGCCGGTGATAAATTGCGCATTCAAGCAGCTGACGGTCGCACAGCCTTGGTGCGTGTGTCGGGCGTGTTTAGCATGGGTGTGCAAGAGCTAGACAGCCGACAAATTTATATTGATTTAAAACAGGCGCAAACGCTGTTGAATCTGGTCGGTGGTATTACTGGTCTGGAAGTAAAAATTGACGATATTTTTACTGCGCGTGAGTGGGGTGCGCGCTTGGAGCGCTTAACTGGTCTGCATGTAAAAAATTGGATGGATAACAACAGTCAGCTTCTTAATGCGTTGCGCTCGCAGAAAATGACTACGCAGATGATCCGTCTGTTTGTGGGCTTAGCCGTGGCTTTGGGCATTGCCAGCGTGATGGCCGTGAGTGTGGTGCAACGTACTCGCGAGGTAGGTATTTTGCGCGCCATGGGTAGCACTAGAGATCAAATTCTACGTGTGTTCCTGATTCAGGGTGCCATGCTGGGCGCCATAGGTGCAGTGTTTGGTATGGCAGGTGGTTATGTGCTGGTGCATCTATTTAATGGCTTTGGTGCGCGCTTATTTTTTGTTTCCGTGCATCCGGAAGTAACCATCACGGCACTGTTTATTGCGATTTGTACAGGTATTTTGGCTGCAGCTCTGCCGGCTCGCCGCGCTTCTAGATACGATCCGGCGGAGGCGATTCGTTATGTCTAATGAAGTAGTGCTGGAGCTGCGTCAGCTGTGCAAGGTGTTTGAACCCGACACACCCCGCGCGCTGCAGGTATTGTTTGATATTGATTTACAGTTGCGCGCCGGAGAGTTGACCGCTTTGGTTGGCCCCTCCGGCTCGGGGAAAAGTACTTTGCTTAACTTGATGGGATTGCTGGATACGCCCAGTAAAGGTGAGTTGTTGATTCAAGGACAGGCTACTGCAGCGTTAGACGATACTCGGCGTACGGCTTTGCGCGCGCATCATATTGGTTTTGTTTTTCAGTTTCATCATCTAATCGGTGCTTTTAATGTGCTGGATAATGTGTTAATGCCGCTGATGTTGCAGCAGGGTAAACCTAATCAAGAGCAGCTCGAATATGCGCACTACTTGCTTGAAGCCGTGGGGTTAGCTGATTTGGCGCAGCGCTCAGCCAAGGCATTATCGGGTGGTCAGCAACAGCGGGTGGCCATTGCGCGTGCTTTAGTCAACAGGCCTGCGTTGTTATTGGCCGATGAGCCGACCGGTAACCTGGACACACAAACCGCCGATGAAGTGTTTACCCTGTTCGAGCAGTTTAATCGTGAAACGGGCTGTGCCACCTTAATCGTGACGCACGATCCGCTGCTTAGCGCACGTTGCCCGCGCACTATTAGTATGTTGGACGGGCGGATTGTTTCTTAAGAAGCCTGCGCATCTATAGCTCGTACAGGCGTGACTTTCAGTATTGTGTTTTGTGTAGAAAATTTGGAAACCTGCGTTTGTTGATGCGATAAAGCTTAGTTTGTGTTACAAATAGCGCGTTTTACGTTCTCAGGGCGGGGTGTGAGTCCCCACCGGCGGTAAAGGCCAGCTAATGTGGTCGAGCCCGCGAGCGCCTGCTAGAGGTTTTCCGCTAACAGGGTCAGCAGACTTTGGTGCAATCCCAAGGCCGACGGTTATAGTCCGGATGAGAGAGGGCGAGTTCCCACGACAACTGTGCACCCCATGTGCCGTTGTCGTCCTGTGCGTTATAGATGCGTACAAAACTCCCTCCAGTGTCGCCCTGTTATTGCAGCTATTCTTTATAGCTAGAGGCTACTTAACAGGAATCAATACCAATGTTTACTGGAATTATCGAAGCCGTTGGCAGTATTCGCAGTTTGACGCCCAAAGGCGGCGATGTGCGTGTACAGGTCGCCACCGGCAAACTGGATCTATCTGACGTTAAGCTGGGTGACAGCATAGCCGTCAATGGCATTTGCCTGACCGTAGTGGAATTACCCGGTGATGGTTTTTGCGCGGATGTAAGTCGCGAAACCCTTGCGCGTACTGCGCTGGTTAATTTACGCCAAGGCAGCAAAGTAAATCTAGAAAAAGCCCTATTACCCACCACACGTTTAGGCGGACACTTGGTCAGCGGTCATGTTGACGGCGTCGGTGAAGTCATTAAGCGTGAAGACAATGCGCGTGCCATTCAGTTCGCTATTCGTGCGCCGAAAGAATTGGCGCGGTATATCGCTATGAAAGGCTCGATCACGGTAGATGGCACCAGTTTGACGGTCAATAGCGTCAATGGCAGCGAATTTGAGCTCACCATTGTGCCGCACACTTTGCAAGAAACTATTATGGCGGACTATCAATCTGGTCATTTAGTGAACCTGGAAATTGACCTAATTGCGCGTTATTTAGAACGTTTATTGCTTGGCGACAAGGCCGCAGAGCCCGATTCGGCTGGTATTACTGAAACATTTTTGGCAGAGCACGGTTTTCTGCGCTAACAGATGGAGAGGTTGTTGTGGCTTTAAATACGATTGATGAAATTATTGAAGATATGCGTCAAGGCAAGATGGTTATTCTCATGGATGACGAAGATCGCGAAAATGAAGGCGATATCATTATTGCAGCTGAGTCGGTGACCGCTGAGCACATTAACTTTATGGCCAAATACGCGCGCGGCTTGATCTGTATGCCCATGAGTGCTGAACGCTGTGAGCGTTTAGGCTTACCGCTGATGGCGCACCGTAACGCATCTGGCTTTGGCACCAAGTTTACGGTGTCGATAGAAGCCGCTGAGGGTGTCACCACGGGTATTTCAGCGGCGGATCGTGCGCGCACGGTTCAGGCAGCGGCAGCCAAAGATGCTACGGCGGATGATATTGTAAGCCCTGGGCATATTTTCCCGTTAATGGCGCAAGCCGGTGGTGTACTGGCGCGTGCAGGGCACACCGAGGCGGCCTGTGATTTGGCACGTTTGGCGGGTTTTGAACCCGCTGGTGTTATTTGCGAAATCATGAATGATGACGGCACTATGGCGCGTCGCCCGGACTTGGAAGTCTTTGCGCAAGAGCATGATTTAAAGATCGGTACTATTGCTGATTTGATTCACTACCGCCTGATTCATGAGCGCACTATTGAGCGCGTTTCCGAGCAACCGCTGGACTCAGAGCTAGGTTTGTTTAATCTGGTGACCTACCGTGAAAGTACCGGTGGTGATGTGCATATGGCGCTGACCTTAGGTGAGCTTTCGCCTGAAGAACCTACTCTGGTGCGGGTACACAACATGGATCCGCTACGTGATTTGTTTATGGTCAAGCGCCCTGGTCTGTGGAGCTTGCAAGGTGCTATGGCTGAAGTGGCAAAAGCAGGCAGTGGTGTAGTGCTCTTGTTAGCCAACCAAATGACAGGCTCCACTTTGCTGGAGCACTTGGACCGCCAGCTCGGTAGTCATAAAGCGACCAATCAGCAGGGTACTTACAGCACAGTAGGTGCAGGTTCACAGATTTTGCGCGACTTGGGCGTGCGTAAAATGCGCTTGCTCAGCTCGCCGATGCGTTTTAATGCTATATCAGGTTTTGATTTAGAGGTGGTAGAATATCTACAGCCGCAAGACGCATAAGCCGCGCAATAAATATATCGCCGATAATAGATGAATATAGCAATGCAACGCCTAATCGTTTGTTTTGCTAGTAATAATGACACGTAGCTACAGAAATAATGCTCTTTAACTAGGAAATTAAGTATATGACCATGCAGACAATTGAAGGTACTTTTGTTGCACCCCAGGGTAAGTTCGCCTTGGTTGTGGGCCGTTTTAACAGCTTTGTTGTGGAAAGCCTCGTCAGTGGCGCAATTGATGCGCTGGTACGCCACGGTGTTCAGCAAAGCGATATCACAGTCATTCGTGCACCAGGTGCTTTTGAATTGCCCTTAGTGGCCCAGCGTGTGGCGCAGCTTGATGAGTTTGATGCCATTGTTGCCTTAGGCGCGGTGATTCGTGGTGGTACACCGCACTTTGACTATGTGGCGGGCGAGTGCACCAAAGGCTTGGCACAAGTGTCCATGCAATATGATATTCCAGTTGCTTTTGGCGTCCTCACCGTGGATAGCATTGAGCAAGCGATTGAGCGTTCGGGCACTAAAGCAGGCAATAAGGGTGCAGAAGCTGCGCTGTCTGCGTTGGAAATGGTTAGTCTGCTGCAGCAGTTGGAGGCCAAGTGAGTCTCAATTATGACGACTGCCGCGATAACCCGCCGCCGCGTGCCAAAGGCACAATCGCTAAACGACGCGTGGCGCGTACCCTGTTAATGCAGGCTGTTTATCAATGGCAGATCGCTGGGCAAAACTTGAATGATATTGAAGCCCAATTTCAGGTCGATAATGATTTCTCCGGTGTGGACGGTGAATACTTCAGCCAAGGTTTGCGTGCTATTGCACACAGCAAAACCGAGCTAGATGCGCTATTTGAGCATTATTTAGACCGTCCAGTGATCGAGTTGGATCCTGTTGAGCTAGCGATTTTGCGCCTTGCTGCCTGGGAGTTTAGTCAGCGAATTGATGTTCCGTATCGCGTGGTGTTGAACGAAGGGATTGAGCTGGCGAAAACCTTTGGTGCAACTGATGGTCATAAGTATGTTAACGGCGTTCTCGACAAGCTAGCAGCAAAATTGCGCGGCGAAGAAATGCGTGAGCACAAAAGCAAGAAATAGCAGCAATGACTGTGAAAATCTCAGGAGTGCGGACTCTGTGTCCGCATTTTTTGTATCGGTTTAGGCTAAATGAACAGCCATATGTATTCTAGCCACTGGCTAAGTCGACCATAGTGCCAATCTTGCCTAGACTTAAGAGAGGCCGTGGTGCAAGAATTTGAACTCATTCGCCAAATATTTCGCAACGCTGATTATGCTCAGCCTAATGCGCAAATCGCGCAATCGATTGGCGATGACTGTGCGTTGTTAAATATTCCAGCCGGCCAGCAATTGGCGGTGACCACCGACTCCCTCCTCGAACATGTCCATTTTCCAGCCGATGCGGACCCTTTTTTGCTTGGGCAAAGAGCTTTAGCTGTAGCGGTGAGCGATCTGGCTGCTGCTGGCGCTGTCCCGTTAGCCTTTACGTTAGCGCTGAGTTTGCCGCACCCTGATGTGGCTTGGCTGCAGAGCTTTTCTCGCGGCTTGGCAGCAATGGCGCAGCAGTGTCACATTCGTTTAGTGGGCGGCGATACGACTGCCGGCCCGTTAAATATTGGCATCACAGCCATGGGCTGTGTGCCGCACGGCTGTGGTTTGTTGCGCAGTGGCGCGGCAGTAGGTGAGTTGTTGTTTGTCAGTGGCCCGCTAGGCGCGGCCGCAGCAGCGTTAAGGTTGTTTAAGCATGACAGCCTGTTATCAGCGGATACGCAACAGCAATTACTGGATGCTTTTTGGACGCCTCAGCCACAATTAGCGTTGGGGCAGTGGTTACGTGGTAAAGCTGGCGCGGTGCAGGATATTTCCGATGGTTTGCTTGCCGATGCAGCACATATTGCCCATGAGTCCGGCGTACAGCTTTGTATTGAGCAGCATAAAGTACCGCTAGCGCAGGCTGCCGTGGCCTGCGATGCTGCTCAAGCGCTGAGCTGGGCGCTCACGGGTGGTGACGATTATCAATTGTTATTTACCCTAACGCCTGCGTACCAAGAGCAGCTGCAGCACGAATTTCCACAGGCGGTTTGTATTGGTTATGTGCAGGTTGGTCAGGGACTGCAATTAGTCGATGACCAAGGCCGCTTGCTATCCTATACTAAAACCGGTTATCAGCATTTTGGATAAGTAATGAGCGCACCTCAGTCGCCGCAAGTTTGGCGTAATTTTTGGCATTTTTTAGCCTTCGGTTTTGGTACTGGTTTGGCACGTAAGGCTCCAGGCACTTGGGGGACTTTGGCCGGATTGGTGTTTGTCCCTTTCTTGCAGTGGTTAGCGCTGCCGGTTGCGCTGGCCATTATTGCAGTGGCAACGCTGTTTGGCGTGTGGCTGTGCGGTAAAGTGGCTGATGATTTGGGCGTGCACGATCATGGTGGTATTGTTTGGGATGAAATTGTTGGTATCTGGTTGACGCTAATTTTATTACCCGCGCATTGGATATGGTGGTTGGCAGGTTTTGTCGTATTTCGTTTGTTCGACATACTGAAACCTTGGCCGATTAGTGTGCTGGATCGCAAAGTGAACGGTGGTTTAGGCATTATGCTAGACGACCTATTGGCTGCAGTGTTTGCGGCGTTTGTTTTGCTCTGTGCACAGTGGTTTTTGCTTGGCTGATAAGGAGAGGCTATGCTGCGTTGGTGTTTTTTATTTTTATTAGGTTTGTCCTGCAGCCTGTCGGCAGCGCCTCAGGTGCGTGTGGTGGGTTTGTTTCCTAACGCGGCAGTGCTTAGCATTGATGGCGAGCGTAAATTGGTAAAGGTTGGGCAAGCAGGACCGCAGGGTGTGCAAGTGGTTCGCGCTGATAGTCAGTCGGCTGTATTACGAATTAATGGCGTAGAAAGTACTCATACATTAGCCAGAGAATATGCAAGCGGTGGTTATACAGCACCGGGTAAACAAAGCCATGTTTTGCCGCGAGGCGAAGGAGGGCATTACCGAACCAGCGGCTTGGTTAATGGTCGTAGTATGACGTTTTTAGTTGATACCGGCGCGACTTCCATTGCCTTTAGCGAGGTGCATGCTCAGCGTTTAGGTATTGCTTATCGGCAGCAGGGTGAGCCGATGACGGCTTCAACGGCTAGCGGCCTAACAAAGGCGTGGCGCGTTAAACTTAATTCAGTAAAAATTGCCGGAATTGAGGTTTTAGGTGTCGAAGCTGCTGTGTTGGAAGGTGAGTTTCCGCGTGAGGCTTTATTAGGGATGAGCTTTTTAAACCGCATTCGCTGGCGTGAAGAGCTCGGCACCCTAGTGTTGGAGTCCAAGCATTAATAGCATTTGCAAACAAATGAGGAATGTTCGATGAGGCGATTTTATAAAGGATTGTGTTTGGCGGCATTGATTGGATTGGCCGGTTGTCAGGCGGTCAATACAACGACGTCTAGCGCTGTGGGGGTTGAGCGCAAGCAGTATATGCTTAGCATGTTGAGCACCGACGAGATTAATCAGTCTTATGCGCAGATGTATCAAGAAACTCTAGGTGAGGCGCAGAAAAAAGGCCAGCTTGATACTACGAGTAAGCAGGCCAAGCGTTTGCAAGTCATTGGCAAGCGTTTAATTGCGCAGGCACCTTATTTCCGTGAGGACGCACGGCAGTGGGATTGGCAGGTCAGTCTCATCAAAAGTCCAGAGATGAATGCGAACTGCGGCCCGGGTGGGAAAATTATCTTTTATTCAGGATTAATTGATAAGTTAAAACTCACCGATGATGAAATTGCTGCGGTAATGGGGCATGAAATCGCACACGCGTTACGTGAACACAGCCGTGAACAAATGTCGAAAGCCTACAGTGTAGAGTTGGCTAAGACCGGAGTAGGAGCGTTGTTAGGTGTTGACCAAAACACCATGAGTATGGTCAACGTGGCGGTGAATTACGGCATGATGCTGCCGAATAGCCGTAGCGCTGAAACTGAAGCCGATCTGATTGGTATCGAGTTAGCCGCTAGAGCTGGATATGATCCAAATGGTGCGGTTAGTTTGTGGAAGAAAATGGAGCAAGCTGGCGGTAAAGGCCCCGCTGAGTTTATGAGCACACACCCTTCGTCCAGTACGCGCATTCAGAACTTGCAGCAAGCTATTCCTAAGGTGATGCCTCTGTACGAGCGGGCTAAATAAAGCTCGAGTTTGCGCCTGCATACGTTTGGCTCAGCCAATAAAGTCTGCTCCTACGGATGAGCGCGTTACAAAGCACAGTTCTTGGTGGAGGCCAGCTTCGGGGCGACCCGAACCATAAAACCAACTCAAGCGTTGCCGGGAAATGCCAATCGCGCAAAAGTTGCGCTCCCACAAGAGCCCGTTGCGCCTGTACGGGGCATGCATTCGACTCTTGCGCGAGGCGTTCTATCAGGCCAACTCAAGCGTTGCCGGGAAATGCCAATCGCGCA
>NZ_JAUCDY010000017.1:0-56109 GCF_030362935.1 Thiopseudomonas acetoxidans | reverse complement strand
TGCCACAAAAGCGGTGCTGTGTAACGCACTCTTAGGTAGGAGCGCAACTCTTGCGCGAATGATTGCCCTGCAGCACCAAAGTTGGGCTTTAGTCCGCTATCGCCAAGAAGCTGGGCTCCAACAGGCGCAGCGCTGCATGCTTTCTCAATAACCAAACATTCTTACGCCAGCACAAGCAAAGCGGCAAAAAAAATGGCATTATAAGCAGCTAATTTTATCGCTCTTAATTTCATTCTTCGGGGCAACTCATGCAATACAGCAAATCCAACAAACTTGCCAACGTCTGCTACGACATCCGTGGTCCAGTTATGAAACATGCCAAACGCCTTGAAGACGAAGGCCAACGCATCTTAAAACTAAACATTGGCAACCCGGCGCCTTTTGGCTTTGAAGCACCCGAAGAAATCCTTCAGGACGTCATCCGCAACCTGCCCACAGCCCAAGGCTACAGCGACTCAAAAGGTTTATTTAGCGCACGCAAAGCAGTGATGCAGTATTACCAAAAAATGCAGGTTGAAGGCGTCAACATCGAAGATATCTACCTAGGTAACGGTGTCTCCGAACTCATCGTTATGGCTATGCAAGCCATGCTCAACAACGGTGACGAAGTACTCATTCCTGCACCCGACTACCCGCTCTGGACCGCTGCCACCACTTTATCCGGCGGCAAGCCCGTGCATTATCTGTGTGATGAGCAAGCCGGCTGGTTTCCCGATCTGGATGACATTCGTAGCAAAATCACCAGCAATACCAAAGCCATTTTAATCATCAACCCCAACAACCCAACCGGGGCGGTGTACTCAAAAGAACTGCTGCAGGAAATTGTCGAACTCGCCCGCCAACACAACTTAATTGTCTTAACGGACGAGATTTACGACAAGATCCTCTATGACGATGCCAAACACTGCTGCATCGCCTCGCTAGCCAATGATATTTTGTTCTTAACTTTCAACGGCCTATCAAAATCTTACCGCGTCGCGGGTTTCCGTTCAGGCTGGTTGGTAGTATCTGGTGCCAAACACAGAGCCAAAGGCTATATCGAAGGCTTGGATATACTGGCCAACATGCGTCTGTGCTCCAACGTGCCAGCACAACACGCCATCCAAACTGCACTAGGCGGCTACCAAAGCATTAACGATCTGGTTCTGCCCAATGGACGACTGCTTGAACAGCGCAACCGCACTTGGGAGTTGCTTAACGACATCCCAGGAGTAAGCTGTGTGAAACCTATGGGCGCGCTCTATGCGTTCCCGAAAATAGACCCTAAAGTGTGCCCTATTCACAACGATGAAAAATTCGTACTGGATTTACTGCTACAAGAAAAACTACTCATTGTGCAAGGCACCGCCTTCAACTGGCCATGGCCGGATCACTTCCGCGTTGTCACTTTACCGCGTGTGGATGAGCTTGAGCTGGCGATTGGCCGAATCGGAAACTTCCTGAAAACCTATAGCCAATAAGCATCAGTAATGGATTTACACATAGACGACTTCTATCGTGATGCAGCGTTAGGCTTGGTCAATCTCTACCAAGCCTTTCCGCGAAAAATCACGCTTTATCTGGATGATTTAGTGGGCATTTTACCCCGTGATGAAGTCGGTTTACCCCATCCTCGACAACTGCAATGCCTCAGCACCCTGCTCTGGCTGGCCAATGAGGGCTATGTACGCTACGAAAGTACCATCGGCTACGATGCAGTCGATCAAATCGAACTGACTAGAAAGGGCTTTATACGTCTTTCCTCAACGCAACACCCTTTCTCCCAAGGTCTTGAGCACTTACCACCCAGCGTTTTTCGCGTACAAGGCAGCCTCGTACAACAAATCCGCCAACATCTACGCGCACAAAACAGCGAAGCACTGATACAGGTAATGCAGCACTTCTTCAGCGTTGAATAAAACTGCCTTATTGCCTTTATTGGAACCCGCTTTTGTGGAGTCCAGCTTCTGGGTGATAAACAGCTAAAAACCAACTTCAGCACTGCCGGAAAACCTAATCGCGCAAAAGTTGCGCTCCTACCAATGATTGCATTCCAAAGCACTGACCCTGTTGGAGTCGAGCTTCTGGGCGATGCGGGCTAAAACCAGCTTCGTTAAAACTATTAAGCACCAAACCCTTAGGGGCTGTGACCAAGCAGAAGTCAATCTGAGCTTATTAATTGTGCAGGGCTGCCTGTAGTGCACGGCCTAATGTGGGACCTGACTTGTCAGGGAACCAACATCAAGCCATGGCAGTAACTTAAAGCCTGCTGCACGGTTCGACCTCAGTGCGTTCCACATTCCCCGACAAGTCGGGTCCCACAAAAGCAAAGCCCAAGCTATTGAGTCGGCAGATATTTAATCGCGCAAAAGTTGCGTTCTAACAGAGCTGTAAACAACAAAGCACTTGACCCACACTAAAGTTATCAGGATGATTACTACTCTGTAGTACAAGGAAGGGCTACTTAAATGTACACTATTTGCGAAACCAGTATCTTCAACAAATACTACCCAGATTATTGGACTGATGAAGAATACAGCGACTTCAAAATTTTTCTTGCAACAAATCCTAACGCTGGCGATGTAGAGCCAGACACGGGCGGAATTAGAAAAATCCGTTGGCACTCAAGCACAAAAGGTAAACGCAGCGGTGTCAGAGTCATTTATTACAACAAATTAACCAATGGACAGATCTGGCTGCTGACCATCTACGGAAAATCAGCCATTGAGCTGCTGGATAAAAAAACTTTACGCAAGTATGTGGAGGCACTGAATGAATCACTTATCCGCAATTGACCGCCGAGACGCAAAACGCGATATTCAAGCTGAACTGCTGGCCGGAATAGAAGAAATCGCGCGTAACGAGCCTGCCGCTGCACACGAAATAACCCAAACAGACGTCGCCCTAGCCAGACAAAAAGCACAAATGAGCCAAGCCAGCTTTGCTAAAACCCTAGGGGTTTCCGTCAGAACACTTGAGAGTTGGGAGCAAGGTGTACGCCGTCCATCAGGTGCAGCTCAGTCACTTATTAAGCTGTTTATCAAAAACCCAGACTTTGTCCGCGAAGCATTAAGCTAACTTTTACCTGTTGAAGCCCAGCTTCTGGGAGATGCGGACTAGAAACCAACTCCGTTGAGACTATTAAGCACCAAACCCTTTGGGGCTGTGACCAAGCTGAAGTCAATCTGAGCTAATTGTGCAGGGCTGCCTATAGTGCACGGCCTAGTGTGGGACCTGACTTGTCAGGGAACCAAAAATTAAGCCATGGCAGTAACTTAAAGCCTGCTGCACGGTTCGACCGCAGTGCACTCCACATTCCCCGACAAGTCGGGTCCCACAAAGTAAAGCCCAAACTTCTAACTGCTGACCCGCTACGCTAAATCCGCCTTCGATGGGCGCAGGCACCGAGGCTACGAATAACCAAAGCCACCCAACCGCTAGCAGCACCTATCTTGCCGGGCAATCAACCGCGTAAAAGTCGTGCCCTAACAATCGTAAGCGCCCTTAAATCAGCATCTTTTATCTTGCATTATACCGCTTCAAACTAGTCCTCGTCTTTTTTGGAGGTACTGGTTATGAGTTCTGCGAGCTCGCGCGAGCGTTATGAGTTTTGGCAGCGGCATATGGTGGCTTGGCAAGGCTCCGGTTTATCCGGTGCGTCTTTTTGCAAACAGCATGAGCTCAATTATGCGCAGTTTAATTATTGGCGTAAGAAGCTTGTTGCTTCTGCGCCAGAGTCAAAGCCTGTTGGTTTTGCACGAGTTACTCAGCTGGCGACTAGCTCAGTACAAGATGGGCTTGCATTGCATTGCATTTGCCCAGCGGTATGCGCCTGTCAGGCATTACCGCGGGCAACTTGGATGTCGCCGTGGCGATACTGCGGCAGTTGTAATGAAGGTGCGTTATTTACGGCCAGCTAAGCAGATGCCGGAAATTTATCTGTACCGTGCGCCGGTGGATTTTAGGAAGCAAGCCAATGGCTTGGCTTTGCTGGTTGAACAAGAGCTTGGCCACAATCCGTTCAGTGGTGCGTTGTATGCCTTCACTAATCGCCAGCGTAATAAAATCAAATGTGTGATGTGGGAAGACAACGGTTTTGTCATGTATTACAAGGCTCTGGCAGAAGAGAAGTTTAAGTGGCCCAAGCCAGCTGATGAGTTACTGTCTTTAACCGGTGAGCAAATAAATTGGCTGTTGGATGGCTACGATATCAGCCTGTTTAAAGGTCATAAAAAACTACAATACGATAGCCTTGGATAGCTTGATTTTACTGGGTTTTAGCTGCTTTTAAGGGTGCTTTTGGTGGCGGATTTTGCTATAATTTCGGCATGAAAAAACAGCCTAAATCCACCATGAAAACCCCTGATTTAAGCGGCCTTAGTGCCGCTGAATTACGTTTGGTTGTGGCACAGTTTCAAGCTGTTATTGATGAGCAGAGCACTGCTTTGCAAGATGCCCATCGCCGTATTGAACTGCTGGAAGAAATGAACCGTCTGCTGAAAACACAAAAGTTCAGTGCCAGCAGCGAAAAGTCTAAGTTTCAGCTCAACCTCTTTGATGAATCCGAACTCGAAGCCCAGCTCGATGAACTGTTTGATACTTTGCCTGAAACGTCTGATGAAGGCGAAGGCATTGCTCAGCACCGTAAAGAGCGCCAGACACGTAAGCGTGGTTTTTCTGCAAGCCTTGTACGTGAGCGCATTGAACACCAGCTCACTGAACTAGAAAAAGCCGGTGCTAGTAAAACCTTCTTCACTAAAGTAAAAGAAGAGCTGCACTACATTCCAGCCCAACTCAAAGTGCTGGAGCACTGGCAAGAAAAAGCCGTGTTCACCTCTGAAACCGATACACAAGACGAGCAGATGGTAGCCGCACAGCGCCCCGTACATCCTTTTGGCAAGTGCTCAGTTACCACCGCCTTGATTGCCCACGTTATTGCCGATAAATACCAGTACGGTATGCCGCTATATCGCCAAGAAAGTAAATTTAAAGGCTTAGGCCAGCCGATTTACCGCAACAACATGGCGCAGTGGTGTATACGCTTTGGTGATGCAGCAAAGCCCTTGCTGCAGCTAATGCGCGAGGTACAAAACAGCGGTAATTACTTGCAAGCGGATGAAACCCGTCTGCAAGTGCTCAAGGAAGACGGTAAAACAGCGCAATCGGATAAATGGATGTGGGTTATCCGTGGCGGACCGCCCGAAAAACAGAGTGTTCTTTTTGAATACGATCCTTCACGTGCAGGCAGTGTAGCTGCGCGCCTGTTAGATGACTTCCAGGGCGTACTGCAAGCGGATGGCTACTCAGGCTATAGCAAAGTTTGCCAAGCCAATTCGATTACGCGCATCGGCTGCTGGGACCATGCACGACGTAAATTTGTTGAGGCGGATAAAAGTGCAAATCCCAAGGCTAAAGCCAAGAAGGGCACCGTAAGCAAAGCCGATGTAGCGCTCAGTTACATCCGCAAACTCTATCGTGTAGAGAGCAGCATCGCTGATAAAACAGATGAAGAACGTTTAAAAGCACGGCAAGAAATCAGCGCGCCTGTGCTGAAAGAGTTTAAGCAGTGGCTGGAGAAGAACGCTGTGAAAGTCATGAAAGGCGGCATGCTCAGAAAAGCCATCGACTACACCTTAAACCAATGGCCATACCTGGAAGGCTACTGCGAGCGCGGTGATCTCAAGATCAGTAACGCCTTGGCAGAAAATGCCATTCGTCCCTTCGCCATTGGCCGTAAAAACTGGTTGTTTGCTGACACCCGCAAAGGCGCAGAAGCCAGCGCCGCTTGTTACTCACTGATAGAAACCGCCAAAGCAAATAGCCTCGATCCGCACGCCTACATCAAACACATTCTTGACCACATAGCTGTCGCTGACACATTAGAAAAACTCGAAGCCCTGCTGCCCTGGAATGTAGAACTGGATTAAGCTAAGTAGCCGTTCTGCAAGGGTGCTGATTTAAGGGCGCTTACGTTTGCTGGGTTGAGCGGATGCAAAACCAGCAGTAGTGGCAATAAGCCGCTGTTGTAGTGGTCTAATAAAGCCTGAACCGCTTGGAAAGGCTGAGGCTGTTCAGTTCAGTGTTTCCCCAAGCTTCAACTCTTAAAGTCATATTTAAAGCGTTCAATCTGATGCATTCGTTCATGCAAAACAGTGGCAATACCAATATCGCCGTTACCCAGATATTTCCAATATACAAAATGACGCTCATAGCGGTAATAGAAGCCATGAACTGCAAAGTCAGCAGGGATAGGACGCGAGATAACCGCGTTGTCAGATATTTGCTCAAAGCTATTAAAAAGATCACGAATATATTTTTCGGCTTGAGTGGCGCCAAACTTACTGCGCGTATAGCGATAAATTTCATCAATACGCAAAGATGCCGCAGCCTGAATACGTACTTGTGGCCTGCTCATCAGCGATTACGCGAAATAATATCGTCAGCGGTTAAAAGACTGTAAGCTGAGTCTGGGGCAGAAAAAGCGAGTTGTAGCTCGTTTTTAAGGCGCTCAAAATCTAACTGCTCTTTGCGTTCTTTATCCTTGCGCACCAAATCGCGCAGGTACTCGCTCACATTCTCAAAACTGCCATGCTCGCCCACGTTAGACGCAACAAAATCACTTAGCACACCACTCATGCGTACTGTCATCGTTGTTTGCTTAGACATATCAATTTCCTCTCGGTCATATCGTATTCAATAATTGCAAAATCGAATACACGAGTCAAGGCTCTCAGCTCCCACCAGTACGGATATCGCTTTCGGAATGGATGCTGCCTTGCTGGATATATGAACCTTTTATTCCGCGCGGACCGCATAAGCCAGCCTAACCTACTAGCGTTCACTGTCAGCCCAGTTCGCAAGAGAAAACTGGCGTTATTGTAAGCAGCGAGAGCAAGCAGCCGCTTAGGATTAAGGGGCGTGACATGACCTATACCTAGTTGAAGTGATGCTGTTACGCGACAGATGGTATTCATAATTGCTGAACAACCTGCATAAAAAACTCAGTCGACCATAAATCAAGTTCTCGAGAGTCTCGAATAAACGGCAGTACGTCCGCCCTAGCCTTTGCAATATCAAGGCTGGTAATCCGCTGTTCTAATAGTTTAATTACTGCATCGCGCGTTATCTGTTCTGGCAGGGAAATACCGTTACTTTCTAAATATTTACAGCTCTGCGCAAGCCTTGCCTGCAGGTGAGTTAAATCCAGTTCCGTACCATTGCCGACATACCAAACCAAGTCATACCAGTCTCTGCCCTTGGGCCGGTTGCCCCATGCGCGGCACAGCACTGCGTGCATTTTACCTGCAAATAAACTCGGCAATGTAAACGCTTTAACGCTATAAGCTCTAGGAACAAGGCGAAGCACGTCTTCCGTTTGAAAATCTAGAGGTGGGTCTGTATCCACTTCTAGCTTAATTTTTACTGTTTGCTCTTTATGAATTGCTTGGGTGACAGCAGTTGGTGCCTGGATATTAATTAAGTGTTCTTGTGTATGACCTTTGATAAAGGCCGATGCGACCGCGCTGTTGGTGCTTTTGTTTTTTATTGTAATAGTTACAGTAAAACCATAGGCCTGTAATGTTTCGACAATGGCCTGTTGAAAGGGGGCTATATCAAAATCTGGTTGTGGCTTTAGCAAAGAAAAATCTAGGTCTTCTGAGAACCTAGGTAATTGGTGGAGAATTCTTAATGCCGTTCCACCATAAAAAGCAGCATGCTTGAAAAAACCAGCGTCATAAAGTGCAACTAAAACAATCTCTTGTAGAATTTCGCGCAAGGCATCATAGCTGGAATGAGCCGTGCTTAAGTCATAGCGCCTAAGCATGTTAATAATGGCAGGATGTGTCATAGTCTTTTTTTCCTTAGCAGGGCTGCCAAGGTAGCTAAGTTTTTTGAACGGTAAGCCGTGGCGATGCTTTCTATTAAATTTATGTTGATGTCAGCAGGTAATTCAGCGCGCAAATCATGCTCTAAATACTCCAGCATTTGCTCCTGAGTTAGCGAGCCTAAACCCCACTCATAGCGTATTTTATCGCAAAGGGCTTTTTCTAGCGTGGCAATAAATAGCCCGCCTTCAACGTCATCAAAATGCCAGTTAACGCCTAACGAGTAAGCTTTCATAGGCACTTTTTTATAACTAAACCTGCCTAGCGGTGTATCAAACAGCTTATTGTTTTTACTGGTCGCTGAAGTCACCTGCACCACTTGCTCAGGTATAACACCATACCAACTAAGCGCATATTCAAAAGACACATAAGAGGGTGCATACAATCCATTGGCAATCGCTAAGAGGTTAATAGGCTGTTTACGGTAAGCCTGTGCAAAGCTATAAAACCCTTTTTTAAGGCGGATCAAATCACCCGATGCAACTAGACTGGCGATCTTATTGTTGACATTACTAACTGATTTTGAAAGTACAGCTGACAGCATGCCATGGGAAATAAGCGATGTAGGTAACTGATTGACACACTCTAAAACTTTCATCTAGAAACCTTTGTATAGATAATACCTAAAAAGAGTATTATCTATCATAATCTACGCAATTTCTGGCAACAAGGCCCCGTGCATCAACCTAAGCATGAGCCAGCTGATTTTGAGATAACATTATCAATTAGGGGGTTGGGTTGACACACAAGGGCGACAAGGGGGCCATTCATTCTTAACCCACGTAGGACATTTTTTATTAACCAAGCGAGGATTTTATTAATAATAGCTTATTTCTGCATTTTTTATTAACAAAATGAGAGTAGGGATTGAGCGTATTAAGCAGATGCTTTAATACAACGCAGCAGCCTTACTTCCCCACCCACGCATCGCGCCAGCGTTTAAGGTGCGCACCCTCCAGCATCCATTCAGCCAATACCTTAGCTCGCAACTCATCCCCCATGCGCGCAGTAGCATCCAGCTCATTGATATGCATGCGAATGGCATCTACCCAGTCTTTGTAGCGGTTTTTCACCAACGTTACCGGTAGCCCAGCTTGCTGGCCTTCGCGATATGGACGGATATCGGTGCAAATAATTGGGATACCGCACACACCGTATTCAAGCTGCCGCAGATTACTTTTGCACTCGTTGAACAGGTTTATCTCCAGCGGCGCCAATCCGAGATCCAGGTTCAATGAGGCAAGTTTGGCTGGATATTGCTCGATAGGTACTCCGCCATGAAACTCATGCACGTAAGGCTTAAGAGCTTCCGGACACATGCCAAAAAACACCCACTCCACTTCATCCGCCAGATCACGCACCACGTCTGCAATCAACTCAAGGTCGCCGGTATGGCTTGAGCCGCCCGCCCAGCCAACACGTGGTTTCTTGCCCTGACGGCGCTCTGTTTGCAAACCGCCCCACCAGCTCAGTGGCAAACGGTTTTCCCGCACCACAATCTCGCCATGCAGCCCGGAAAAGGCTTCTGCGAGTGCATGCGTAGAAACAACAAAACGGTCAACAAAACTCAAGCCTCTGCGCAATGACCTGAGAATATCCTTCGGCATATCCTTGCGGTGTACGCTTTTCAGCGGCAGATTAGGCAGATAGTCGTCAAGCTCATAAACCTTGACCGCACGAGAAAACTTTTGCATACGCTGCATCGCTTCCAGCCGAGCATCACCAATCTGGCGCTGCAACACAATGCAGTCTGGGTTGTAACGCTCTAGGTCGGTCACATGCATCAAGCCGGTCGAAATAGCACCGTCCAGCAACCCCTCACCTTTCATCGCCAAAAATGGCTGCATAACCCGATAATGACCACAGCCCATCAAATCTGCAGGATGCACCAAAGCCACAGGTGCCGGACGAATACTATCCAGTGGACGCCAGGAAATTTGGCTGTCTGCCAGCTTGAAACCACCCGGCATGGAAAGGGAAAAGTTCGGGTTATAGGCAGGGTCACGCGCTAATTGCGGCAACCATTTTTCATACATTACATCCTGCTGCTCAGCCGTTGGTAGCGCAGTTTGCTCCTTATCCAGCATGAGCTGTGCATGTGGAGTCCAAACCACCAAAAACCCGGCCTCACGAGCACGCAGGCAGAGATCCGTAGACAAATATTCGTCAACCAGCTCGCCATCTGCAAAACCATCTACCTGCACAAACAGCTCGCGAAGCACCATCATGCAATCGCCACCAACGGCGCTGAGATTCTGATCAACCTGCAGGCGTTGCATATATCCGGCCGCATCCATGGGGTCGCCAACAAAAGGAGCACCTACCGGCCCTTCCAGCCCCAGAATATAACCGGCATGGGCAATTTCACCACCCGGCGTCAACAGCTTGGCTCCAACAACCCCCACCTCACCGCGCTGGGCATGGTTGAGCATTTCATCCAGCCAGTGCTGCGCCACAATGGCCGTATCCGGCGACAGAAACAGCAGGTAGTCACCAATGGCATGTTCCTGCACCTGGTTACGCTGCTCTGCCAGTGTTTTATACCGGCTGGCAAACACCCGCAGCTTAGGCTCCTGCATGGCAGCCAGGCCATCCAGCCATTCTTTTACCTCAGTACCTGAATCCGGCTGTTGAATAAACAGAATTTCGAAATTCTGGTAGTGGGTATTGCCGAGCAAACCCTCGACACAGCGCTGCAAGGCAGACAAATTATTGCCCGCAGCCAGCACCACCGACACAATCGGTTGGCCCGGATGGTTGTAGCGAATCTGGTAACGGCCCGGATTCGGCGCATGCAGCTCTGCGTGTTCGTAACCACGCTCGCGCAGATGCTGCTCAATTGCCTTGCGCTCATCGTCCACGTTGGCCAGTGCCGGCGGCGGTGTAATGACCAGCGGCTCGGACACATGCCCGATGCACTCCAGCCCGCCCTTGTTAACCAAGCGTAAAATGGCGTCAAGCTCAAAAGCATCCGGCAAGTCAGGGTTGAAACCGCCAATTTCCAGCAGCGCCTTGCGATTAAATAGCCAATGGCGTGACATACCAGCAGGAAAGCTGAGCAAATAATCAAGGTTTCCAGCCGGGCGGAACGCAGCGCCCAGACCGCCGCCTTCCATACGGTAGATTTCGTCAAAACTGATGGCGCTAAGGTTGGGATTTTTGGAGAGTTCTATTTGAGCCATGAGCAGGCCGCTAGAGGTTAGCACATCATCTGGACTCAATAACACAAACCATTCAGCAGCAGAATGTTCGAGCTGCTGAACCAAGCATTCAGCGATAGTAGTCGTTTCTTTAACTACAGCTTTTTCAGCAGGAACAAGATTTTCTATATATTGTTCAGGAGAAACCAAATACGAAACTTCTATAGTTTCGCTAGAAAACTTTTCAGTATCAACGAATGAAATATCATTACCACAACATAAAACATAAACGTTAATATCGCTGGCAGGTAAATCTTTAATGTGGTCACGATGATTTTCAACATGCCTGGAGTTTAACCAAATATTAATATCAGCAGTATGAGAGCCACTAGCATCGATCCCCATTCTTTTAAGCAGCTTATTTCTTTCATTTTTTACAAACTGATTAGGTGATGGATATCTGCGATATATTTCTTGGTAAATTTCCGGGTAAAAAGAGTGAGCTTGAATACTTCGTCTTTCCGGATCTGCTGAGGCAGTCCGCATCCTTACCTCTACAGTTTGTTTAGATACATGGTAAAAGTTAGAAACATTAGCCAACCTAATTAGAAAGTCCCAGTCCTCAAGCCCCTTCAAACTAACATCAAATTCACCTATGCTTTCAAAAAGCCTCTTGGGGAAACTAAACGTATTGACAGGGATGTAGTTATCGACCATAAGCCTATATTTAGAATAATTGTCATGTGCGTAACGCACTTCTTCAGAAAGAACCTTTCGATTACCTCCCTCAACCTCTTCGACTATAAAACACGCATCAGAATAAACAACAGCTCCTGGATTATCATCAAGACAATCGGCTAAAGTTTGTAAATGGTCAGGCCTAAAAAAATCATCGTCATCCAAAAACACGATATTTTCGCCACTGCTAGTCTTTATACCAATATTTCTAGCTGCGGCAACCCCAAGATTTTTCTTTTGTCGAATATAAGTGATGGGGATATCATAAGACGACAAAAGCCCCTCCAATGGAACACCAAAGTCATTGACCAAAACAACCTCAAAATCTTTTAGTGTTTGTTTGGAAAGACTATCAAGTGCAAACTCAAGGAGTTCAGGTCTGTTAAACGTGGTCAAAATAACCGAAAACATTGGTGAATACTTGCTACCTGCAACTTCAAGTAGACCTTCCAGCCTGCTAGACACATCAAATCCGTTACTATAAAGTTTATAAGCCTGTCTAATTGCAAGTGTATATTCACCCAAGCCCTCAAGAATTGAAATAACTCTCAGGCTTGATTCAAGCTCTCCAGCACTATCATCTTTAAGATCAGGAAACAATCTACTGACCGGATAACGTAAAAAAGCATCAAGGACTACCTTACCCTCAAAAAACCTACTTTTTGTACTGGAAAGATTATTGCCGTGTATACGCCATTGATAATTAACCGAATCAACTTTTTTAAATTTTGCACTGGCAGCCAGCCTTGTCCATAGCTGGTAATCATGGCAACGAACGAACGCTGTATTATATCCACCATAGGTCTTAAAAAGTTCCCACCGGATAGCCGTACTTGCGTGCGGCAAACAGTTGCCTTTTATTAAAATAGGTAAAATATCAACAGATGCATAATCTGGATATTTAGTAAAAGATGAAGAACCATCATTTTCGTAAAATATCTCTAAATCACCGTAATAGACATCATAGGTTGGAAACTCTTTTATAGTCCCAGCAATACGCTCTAAAGCTCCTGGAAGAAAAACATCATCACTATCAAGAGCAATAACAAAGTCACCGCTTGATTTAGCCAAACCCAAGTTACGCGAAGCTGCTGCCCCAATATGTGAGCTTTCTACAAGAACAATTCTCGAATCATTAAAAGACCTAATTATATCCACCGAACCATCAGCAGAACCATCATCTACTACAATCAACTCAAAATTAGTAAAAGCTTGACTCAACAAAGACCTAATTGAGTCAGCAACATAATCAACTCTATTATAAACGGGCATCACAACACTAAAAAATGGCCTGTTTATTTCTATTATAGATGCGCTTTCCTCAAGACTGCGCTGCAACAACTTATCTACACTAGCAGAATTACAGACAGTTTGACGCTCAGATTTATTTTTTAATTTTTTATTTTCAAGCTCAAGCATATTAACATTAAAGTAATCACATGAAGATGGTGTATCGTTGAATATACTTTTCAATTGACCAACGTAATTATCTACCGAAAAATATTGTTTTATCTTTTCTTGATTACCATACACATCTAATAAATTTAATTTTTTTATTATTTTCACATCACCTACAACTATATTTTTTTCTTTAAAAAAACTCCATGGTGTTGTATCGCTACGAATATATACTGTTTTACCCAACCCTAACAATGTTATTATAGTACCCATGGCCTGTTGACGATTGTGATTAAATATAGCTATATCAATAGTACCTAGATGATTCAAGTATGCGTCAAAAGACATAAACTCAGTGATCGGTTTAAATTTATCACCAAACCATTCTTTTCCTATATTTATAATTTTTAGCGCGTACTCTTGGTTTCCATAAGAAAGCGGTACATAAATAGCTATATCTTCTCTTTTAAAAGGCAAAAGCTTCTCTAACACCTCGAGATGATTATTAGTCGGATCTGCTGAATTACCCACCTGCACATTGAGTGTATTATTTTTTTTAGCAGGCACATCGTATTCTTTATATAAATTACTTGGATAAAAAAAGCTTTCATGGATCTTACCAGTAGCGAAATAATTTTCGCTTACATATTCAACGTCACCATCAATATAAGTGATAAAATTCTCTATTTTCTGTATTGTTTTGTGTCTGTTTTTTGACTGCCTTTCTGGAAAGTAAAAATCCCCACCCCACATAGCCCAATAACTTTTCTTAAATAATTCTGGGTTCTGCAACAGCAACAAATCAATTTCATTGCGCCACAATCCATGTAAGATTATTTTTTGTGCATCTTGCATGTATGAAAGCAAGGTAATAAAAACATCTTCATCTGTATACAAGAATTCAACTTTGTGCCCAACGGTTAAACCGTAACTATACTCTTCAATATCAATAAAAACATAGTGATGATTTTCTCGCCCAAAGTGCTCATCAATAAAGTCAATAAAAGGAACGAGAAACTTATCTAAAACCATTACATGAAGAATTTTATTATGCACTTTAAATACCATTTAATATTAAAATTTAATTATTTATAAACCAAAAGTGTTGTGCCAGGTCTTGTTATAGCATTTTGAAACATCTACGATAAGCTATGCTTTGGCGTCTAAAAATGCTCAAGGAACTCCAAAATAGTATGAAATAAAATAGTAAATCAATACAGGCTTACTATTACACGGCACCATCTCTATGCGCACAGCTTCAGCCACTATTTCGAGCTAGCACTTAAAGTTAAGTGTCATCTTTAACTAACATTGCAAAGCTACTCCTAACAGCACTCAAATTTTGAGCCCGCCTTATCTGTAAAGCCATAAACCGCCTCCACAACTCGCTCAATTTGCTCACAGCTCACTCCATAAAATATCGGCAGCCTCAGCAGCCTTGCACTTTCTTTCGTGCTGTAAGCATCCTCGCCACTCAGCACGCCTAGTTCTTTACCCGCAACAGAAGAATGCAAGGGAATGTAGTGGAAGACGGCCATGACGCCTTGTGCTTTTAGGTACTCTATCAGATCTCTGCGTGTTTCAATATCTGCCAGTTTGATGTAGAACATGTGGGCGTTGTGTTGGCAGTGACATGGCACTGTGGGCAGTTCAATGTGTCCTGCTTTTGCAAGGGGTTGCAAACCTGTGTAGTAGGCTTGCCAGGTGTTTAGGCGGTTTTGGTTGATTTCATCAGCTTTTTCAATATTACCGTATAGATAAGCAGCGCTGATGTCGTTCAACAAATAGCTGCTACCAATATCGACCCAACTATATTTATCCACCATGCCACGGAAAAATTGGCTGCGGTTCGTGCCTTTTTCACGGATGATTTCAGCGCGTTCTTTGAATTTTTCATCGTTAATAATCAGCAAACCACCCTCACCACCGCTGGTGTAGTTTTTGGTTTCATGAAAGCTAAATGCACCTAAATGGCCTATTGTGCCTAGCGCTTTACCTTTATAGCTGCTCATCATGCCTTGAGCGGCATCTTCGATCACATACAGATTATGGCGTTGGGCAATATCCATAATGCTGTCCATTTCACAAGCAACGCCGGCATAGTGAACTGGCACGATGGCTTTGGTTTTATTCGTAATAGCTGCTTCGATTTTGGTTTCGTCAATATTCATCGTATCCGGGCGAATATCGACAAAAACGATTTTTGCCCCACGCAATACAAAAGCATTAGCAGTACTAACAAATGTATAACTGGGCATAATGATTTCGTCCCCAGCTTGGGTATCAATCAAAATAGCTGCCATTTCCAAAGCTGCTGTGCAGGAAGGCGTTAACAACGCTCGCTTGCATGGCAGTTTTTGTTCAAACCAAGTCTGACACTTCTGCGTAAAAGGACCATCGCCTGACATCTTGGGGCTGCGCATGGCTTCAAGAACATATTGGTCTTCGTTGCTGGTGTAAGGGGGAAGATTGAATGTAATCACTAACAAAACCTACTTCTAAAGTTTATTTTTACTTGCTCATTTGTTGGGGTTTTAATTTCAATCAACTTAAGCATCCCAGTTTTACATATAATTACAGGACAACCATCCTCCACCAAAAGCACTTTCCCTATATGCCTTTCTCTGTGTTCAACGACTAAATCATTAACTGACTCAACATCCGAAAAAATAACTACACTGTTATTAACTCTTGCTTTTGCGCCATTATATGGATAGCCAACGGCATTTACAAAATTAACTATTTTCTCAGCCGACCACTGCCAGTTTATAAAATAATCTTCCTCATCTAGCCAAGGGCTATAAGTAGCTTGGCTATCATCTTGCTCTTGCCTGTCAAGATGCTTTCCATTTAATAATTTCTGATAAATCCTATCAATCAAATCAAAATAAAGTGGCTCAATTTTCTCTATTGCGTCTTGGATCTTTAGCGGATAGTCAAAACAAATTGATTTCTGCTCTATTATATCACCGCAATCGTACTTGGCATCTGCTAATAAAGCAGTTACCCCGCAAGCCTGCTCATTATTAATTAACGAGTTAACCAATGGAGCAAATCCTCGATATTTTGGCAACAAAGAATCATGAAACACGATCAGGTTTTCTTCATTCTTAATCAACCAACGCCAACCAACTGAAAACTTATAGCCATTGAACCGTCGCTCTTTTTCTACTGGAAACTCTGTTCTTTCATAAAAGCCTATTTGAGCTTGTGAAGCTAGGCTTTTTATTTCATAAAAATAATCATTTTGAACATTTAAATCTCTTGCGCCAACAACATACTCAACTGCACACCCACCAAACTTATTTAAAAAATTCTGCAGCACGTACAAACCTTTAGAATTCATCAAATAAAAAGCAACTTTCATTTAATTACCACTCTCAAAAATACTTTCCAACTGACTAATAAAGTTCTCTTTCGAAAAATGCTGTTTAATCTTGTCTCTATTACCGCTCACATCTAAAACACTTAAGTCTTTTATTTCTTCCGCATCACCAACTGTTATTTGCTTATTTTGAAAAAACTGCCACTGCGTGGTATCACTGCGCATATAAACTGTTTTACCCAGCCCCAATAAAGTTATGGTGTTACCCATCGCTTGCTGTCGCTTATGGTTAAAGATCGCTATATCGATGGTACCCAGCAGCTTTAAATATTCATCAAACGGCATGAATTTAGTCAGCGGCTTAAATTTATCACCAAACCATTCTTTACCCTGCTTAATAACTTTTTGGGCATGCTCATGATTTCCATATGAAAGCGGGCAATAGATAGCGATATCTTGTTCTTTAAAAGGCAAAAGCTTTTCAAGAGCTTTAAGGTGGTTATTGCTTGGATCAGCAGAGTTACCTACCAAAATATTTTTGGTTTCACCTTGCTTGGCTGGGACTTCATACGACTTATACACATAAAGATCGCCGCCCCATATAGCCCAATAGCATTTTCTCAAAAGCCAAGGGGTGAAGAAGAGAACAAAGATAAGCTTTATATCAAATAAACCATGCAGTATTAATTTATCTGACCTGTGCATTTTGAGTAGCGCAACGAAATAAAATTTCAGTCTTTCTATTATTTTACGCTCATAAACTTTTACATTTTGGTCGTGAGGGATGTTACCCATACCTAAATGTAATAAAAACACATGCTGATTAAAATCAAAACTTTTTTTAATCAGTTCAATAAATGGTGGCAGCAATTTGTCATAAATTCCGACATGAAGAATCTTCATTTTCTTTCAACCAAATCCAACAAATACTACCCATAACTATTTTTGCTTAAGGCTTGCCCTTGTTCTCGTAGCTGTTCTTTGCTTAGCCAGCCGTTGTTATAGGCGATTTCTTCCAGGCAGGCAATTTTGTAGCCTTGGCACTTCTCAATTGTTTCGACAAAGAGGCTGGCTTCAAGCAGGCTTTCGTGGGTTCCGCTATCAAGCCAGGCAAAACCGCGACCCAGTAACTCTACATGCAAATTGCCGCGTTGCAAATAAGCCTGGTTGATGCTGGTGGTTTCCAGTTCGCCGCGGCGGATGGTTTTAGCTAATTGGCCAGTTCAACATGTTAACTTTCATATAAAAAAGGCCCACAACTTGTGCGGGCCTTTTTTGATTCCCGCCCCTTGCGGGGCGGTCTGGGTTTGCGGTTTAGCGCAGCAGACTGAGGACTGCTTGTGGCAGTTGGTTGGCCTGAGCCAGAATCGCGGTACCGGCTTGCTGCAGAATCTGCTGCTTACTTAGGTTGGCAGTTTCTGAGGCGAAGTCAGTGTCTTTGATGCGACCACGAGCACCCGAGACGTTTTCTGCGATATTTTGCAGGTTGGATATGGTGTTTTCAAAGCGATTTTGTACTGCACCGAGATCTGCACGCTGGGCATCGATGCTTTGAATTGCCTGATCAATCGTTAGGATGGCCTTCTGCGCACCTGTAACAGTTTCAAGTGACAAATCTTTAATAGCTGCATCTTTTACAACACCTACATTTCCACTACTCACTACAGCCTTATTGATAGCACCACTGGCTGCTACAGCTCCAGAAGTTATGTAGCTTATGGATTCAATATCACCCGCTGCTGCACCTATTGTATCTTTCGATAGAACATCAAAGCCACCAGCTGCGTTTTCATGCACCCCAATACCGATGTTAGCATCGTTGATAGTTGTTGCTATTAACTGATTTAGCTCTTCTTTTGACTCACCACCATTAATAGCTACTGAAATCACCTGAGCTTCGGTTGTACCTGATGTTTTTACCGCTAAGTTTAGAAACTTGTCAGTACTAGCTGCACCCGAAGCTGCACCGCTTAGTGTTCCTGAACTGTAAGTGGATTTTAGCGAACTAGTACTCATCTCATCAATCTTCACGCTGATGCTTTCGTTAGCCGCCGAACCCACTTGGAACGTCGTGGTACCAAAACCACCATCCAGTAGCTTTTTACCACCAAAGCTGGTGGTGTTGGCAATACGATCTAGCTCTTTTTTCAGCTCGTTCACTTCACCATTAAGCGCTTTACGCTCATCGGCACTGTTAGAGCCGTTAGCTGATTGCAGCGCCAAGTCACGCATACGCTGCAAAATACTGGTGGACTGCTCCAGCGCACCCTCAGCGGTTTGCGCCATGGAGATACCGTCGTTAGAGTTTTTAACGGCTACGTTTAGGCCATTAATCTGGCTGGTCAAGCGGTTAGCAATTTGCAAGCCCGCGGCATCGTCCTTAGCGCTGTTAATACGCGAACCCGTAGAAAGACGCTGCAAAGAGACAGACAACTGATTGGTAGATGCGTTTAGGTTACGCTGAGTGTTTAACGCGGAAACGTTAGTATTAACGGATAGTGCCATGATGTTGTCCTCCACTGGACGTTTTACATTAAAAAGCTTAAGTACCGTGCCTTAAGCTTGAAATCATACTTGCTTGATTAGTTTATCGGTCTGGGTTAAAAAAACTTTAATATTTTTTTTACAGATAAAACAAAGTTCTTTTTTCTGCTTTGTGTTGCATGTATTTGCCGCCCTAACCAAGCCGAACACTAGCTTTAGGTGTTAGCCCTCAAGCATCCAGTTAGTATGAAGCTTGGCCTGCTTGTTGTTCTTCTTGATAATGGCCAACTGCCTGTGCCTGCGATTGGTATACCACAAACAATACATTCTAGTCGACGCTGATTAATTTTACACTCGGCAAACAACTTTATTTCAAGTGAAACTGGGCGCTCAACCTTGAGGGCTGTGGAAAATGCTTATCAATAAGTGTAATGCTAGAAAACTGTACAGCCAACTCAGACAATATCGCTAGAGTTTAAACGAGCCGCAGAAGCGGCACATAATAAGACTAGTCCGCCCTAGCCCCGCTCTGGGTGATAGCCAATCCTAAACCCACCCCAATGCTTGCCGTGTACATAGATAGGCACGGAGAGGTCGTGCATGTGCTCGCCGGTTTCGCGAATGTAGGTTTGCAAGAGTAATGGTTTTTGGTGATTGCCGCTGCGGCTGCCGACCTTGTCATTGAAAATACGCTTAGTGCGGTTATTTAAGTAATCGCGCTCTTTATCGCCCGTTAATGGCTGGCTGTACTGGGTGTTGTGCGTACCAATATAGCCTTCCTGAGTGGCCGAGATAGCAAATACTGCGCCCGGGTGCTTTTGCAAAACAGGCTCTTGGATTTCCGGTAATACCGAATCGGTATAGCTGTCGAAGCTTGTGCGGTACTTCTGTGGGTGCGTATTAGGAATAGGCTGATAATTACGGTCAAAAAGCGCGCCTTGGGTGATCACACCCTTGTCTATATCTTGCTCAAATCTTTTACCTATGGCTTCTGCTGCATCACGTGCTAGCTGATACACATCTTGGTGGTACTGCGACAGGCTAATTTCTGATAAACGCTCGCTAATACGTTCAGTTTGCTCTTCTAACGACAAGGCAGCTTGGCTCAGCTGCTCCGTTTGCACGTCGCTGACTGATAAATCCTGACGCATAGTGGCCACCGAGCCAAATAACTCATCCAAACGCAAACGGTTATTTTGTGTGCCGCCAGCAATTTCTGACATCTGCGCCTCAACGTTAGTCGCTAATCGCGTAATAGTATCCAGCTGCTCGCCCGCTGTTTCGACCAAGCCGACGCTATCATTTAGCTCAGCCATCAATCGTTGTAATTGCTCTGCTACCTGAGTCGTGTGGCGTTGAATGTCGGTCACCATGGTGTCCACTTCTTCAGTGGCTGCTGCAGTGCGACCGGCTAAACTGCGTACTTCATCAGCCACTACAGCAAAGCCGCGACCGTACTCTCCCGCACGCGCGGCTTCAATCGCCGCATTCAGTGCTAACAGGTTGGTTTGACTGGCAATTTCTTGAATCACCGAGGTGACTTGTTGAATTTCCTTACTGCGTTGACTCAGGCTATCAACCAACGCGCTGTTTTCAATAGCCTGCTGACTCAACTGCTGCATGCCGGCAATGCTTTTATGCAATCCCGCCTGCCCCGACTCACTATGCTCACGCACTTCACTAGCAGCTTCCAAACCGCTTTCACTTAACTGCGCGGTCTGCTGTTCAGTGACAATCATCTGCTGCGCACCGGCTTCAATGCTGGCGGATGTCTGCACCAAGGATTCCAGCTTCTGCCTTAACTGTACTGCCGAGTGACTCACACCTGCGGCGGTGAGCGCATTCGTGGTGGTCGATTCAGACAACTCCTGCGCTAAACGTGTCAGCTCTGTTTCATCATTGGTTTTTTGCGCACTCTGCTCAGCCTTATCTGCTGCAGAGGTGCTAAAAAACAACAAAGCCATAATTGGCAACGCTACCAACACGCCATAAACAAAAGGCCAGTTAAGGTAACCCACCAACAACAAATAGCCTGCGCTAATTGCTGCTACGAGAAAAACACTAACTTTGCTAACAGTAACTTGATTACTCATAACAAGTCCTTACGTCTATTAAAATGATTGCCCGTGCTGCTTATCCATAAAAGAAACTCAGCTATGGTGATCTAGGTCACATAATTAACCACTCTTTTTAGCTGTTGTCATTTTTTACAGCGTCATACTTTCGATATTCCTAGCACAGCTTTTGTTTTGTCACTGACACGTGCATGTTGCTGTTTTGCAACAACAAAGCCTTCAGCATGCTTTATCGGCAAGAAAATCAAAAAAACCAACAGCAAAACACAATAACCAACAAATTCAAATACTTACATGTACGCAAAACGTTTTTAAACCGCTAAACGGAACAAAAAACCTCCTTTTCCCACATCCTTTAAAAATCTTTTCGTGTTTAGGGCTTGCCAAACCAAAATTGGATCACTAATATACGCACCACTTCGAGAGACAAGGGTGATTAGCTCAGCTGGGAGAGCATCTGCCTTACAAGCAGAGGGTCGGCGGTTCGATCCCGTCATCACCCACCACTCTTGAGAAGTAGCGCAGTGGTAGTTCAGTTGGTTAGAATACCGGCCTGTCACGCCGGGGGTCGCGGGTTCGAGTCCCGTCCACTGCGCCATATTACGAAAACCCGTTAAGTTAACGCTTAACGGGTTTTTTCGTTTCTGGATAAATAAAGCTGACAAAAAAAGGCGCTGTAACTTAGGCAAGCGTTACAGCGCCGTTAACCAAAAACTCCATTTACTGCTTAAGCGCAGTGATATCAGCCTCGGTATCGATACCTAGCTTATAGCCAAGCGATACATGGTGAAAACGGCCTATAGAGCTGTCGTCATGGATGGCGAAACCAAAGTTATAGGTTTTACCCGACTCAAGTGCTACATCGCCCTCGCCACCTCTTAGTTTACGTGTGAACTCTACAGTCCAAACACCGTCGGTAAGTTTCCCATCTGCGCTAACCAGCGCTTGTCCACCTTCCATTACTCGCTCAGTGGCCACATAGCCGTCATAGGCTTTATTTTCACCACTGCGCCACTGGTTTAAATCGTAGAACACACCATCAGCCAATGAGCCGCCTTTTACATACTTTGTTTTAGTGTCCGCGGCACCCGGCATGGTGCGCGCATCACCGTGACAGCTGCCCCAGCAACCGCTCTGCCCAGCTAGCTCGACTTTATCGCCGGCTTCAAGCATATAAGCAATTTTTACTGGGTTGTTTTCATCCATTTGTGGTGCACCCGATGCTGCTGGCTGCTTCCACACAAAGCGCAAATACAAGTTTTCGCCATCGTTAGCTGCCTGTACTTTGGCGTCGATGAAAGGCGCTTTACCTGGAATTGGGCTAGGCTCAATTTTGCCACCGCTGGCAATCAGCTGTCCCATATCACCCACTTCTTCTGAGTGACACCCAGCGCAGGTTTCACCCTTACGTAATACGCGCGCACCACCGTGTTCAGTTCCTTTGGTAATCCACTCAATCGGTGAGACGCCCGGATAGAGCAAAGAAATGCTAGTTGCAGGAACCTTACTCCAATCAGCAGGAGCTGCTGCTAGAGCACTGCCTGCAGTAAGTGTAAAGATAGCGCCTGCTAGGCTGGTCATCATAATTTTTTTCATAATCGCTTACTCCCCAATTGATTACCTGTCTTGCTTTTTAATCATAATCTTCATCAGTCATTCCTTCAGGCAAATGGTGAGCAATGCCTTTATGACAGTCGATGCAAGTCATATTTTCAGCCAGCGCCATTTCATGTTGCTTGCGTGCACGCTGCTTCTGCGTTTCGATATTCATACTTTCAAGACTATGGCAGTTTCTACATTCACGAGAATCTGAAGCTTTCATGCGCTTCCACTCGCTGCGGGCCAGGGTTAAACGCTTGGCTTCGAATTTCTCAGGTGTATCAATCGTGCCTACTAACTTACCCCAGAGTTCTCTTGATGCCTCTATCTTGCGCACCATTTTGTAGCCCCATTCCTTAGGTACGTGACAATCGGGGCAAGTAGCTCGTACACCGGTACGGTTAGTGTAGTGAATTGTTTCTTTGTATTCTGGATAAACGTTATCGCGCATTTCATGACAAGAGAGACAGAACTCCTCGGTATTGGTCATTTCCAATGCGGTGTTAAAGCCACCCCAGAAAAGTACCCCGGCAATAATACCTACCACTAGTATGCTGGCTAAAGAGTAATGCACGTTTGGGCGACATAGGTATGCAAAAAACCCAGTCCGCTGCTGCGACTCCTGCGTGTTTCTGCTGTCTTGATCTGCCATTTGCTTTTTCCTTTCCTGTTCCACCCCCACCCCGCATGAATCTGCGAAGTGGGGGGGGGATATTTAGCAGTTCAACTGAACCAGTTAGTAAACGTCAAACATGGTGTTGTAAAGGTTAAACTTACCAGTCGGAGTAATGATTTCTGGACTCGTGATAACAGACTTCACTTTCAGCGTCTTATCGTCATAAATAACGATTGCTGACTGATCCGCTTTACCACCCCATAGTGAGATCCAAACCTCGTCACCCGCTTGGTTGTATTCTGGCTGTACAGCGCGGCGAATTGCTTTGCCTTCTGGTAAACCAGAATCTTTACCAACGTTCAGCACCCGTGGCTCTTTGCTCAAGTCGTTTAAGTCAAACACATAAACAGACTCAGCGATTTCACGCTCTGGGTTCATAGGAGCATCAGCCCAGAAGTTTTTAGATTTAGGGTGGGTTTTAACAAACAAGTTACCCGCGCCTGGCATCTTCAACTCTTGAACAACTTTCCAGTTATGTTTTTTGTATTTAGCGTTCTTTTTCTCTTCCGATGGGGTTGAGATTAAAGAAACTACGTCATCACCAAGGTGACCCGTAGACCATACCGGTCCAAACTCTGGGTGAGTGAAGTTCGCACCACGGCCCGGGTGAGGAATTTTCGCTGTATCAACAATAGCCGCCAGCTTACCCGTCTTAGTATCAACCGCAGCAACTTGGTTAGAAGCGTTAGCTGCCACTAAGAAGTAACGGTGCGATGCATCCCAACCACCATCATGCAGGAACTTGGACGATGCAATCGCGGTAGACTTCAAGTTGTCTAAGTCGGTGTAGTCAACCAACAAAATCTGCCCAGTTTCCTTAACACTCACTACCCACTCAGGCTTGAGCGGGTTAGCAACGATAGAGGCAACACGTGGCTCTGGGTGATACTCACCATCAACGGTCTGGCCACGTGTGGAGACAACTTTAATCGGCTCCAAGGTCAAGCCATCCACGATACTGTACTGTGGTGGCCAGTAGGTACCACCTATCAGATACTTGTCTTCGTACCCCTTGTACTTGGACACGTCAACCGAACGCATGTCAGAACCAAAGCGTACAGTCGCAACAGTCATCGGCTCTTCAGGCCACAGGTCAATAATGGTAGTCAAACCGTCACGACCGGTGGTATACACGTAGCGACCTGATGCGGAAAAACGTGAAATGTGTACGGCATAACCACTTTCCAAGATCTTCCAGACTTTGTGTGTGTCACCGTCAATCAACGCCAACTTACCCGCATCACGTAAAGTAACTGCGAATACGTTTTTCAAGTTGATTTTATTCATCTGTTTCGTAACACGCTCAGACAACGGAACAATGAGGTTCCAGCTGTCTTTCATGTCTTGCAGGGAGAACTCCGGCGGAATCGGTGGCTCATGTTGAAGATAGCGGGCCATCATGTTGATTTCTTCTGGAGTCAGGATGTCGTCATAGTTAACCATCCCGCCTTCAGTACCGTAGGCAATGATATTTTCTAGACGCTTAGTACCCAAACGCAGTGTTCCGCCTTCGAGTTTACTGCCATCTGGCTGGGTTATTGACCAGTTCGGCTCTAGGTTTTTACCTGTAGCACCTTTACGCAAAACACCGTGACAACCGGCGCAACGCTCGAAATAAATCAGTTTTGCAGCCTCTTTTTCTGCATCAGTCATTGCTGGTGCAGTGGAAGCATTAGCTTGAGATACTGCTAACCCAAGCAGTGAGAAAGCAGCGATAAAGCCTGCTTTTGAGATCTTACCAGCGATAGTCATACGATCTTTCCTTGGAAGCATTCTTGGCTTCTTCAGAGTATTAGAAGGATGGTTATTTGGCATTTTGGATAGCTCCCTAGACAGAGGTTTTAATCGTTTTATCTGTAAAATGCGCTTGCATAGTAGCCAGCATACAAACCTAAAACACATGACTTAAATCAAGAACTTTTTGTGCAAGCATTAGCCATCACTCACTTTTTTATGATAGGAAATAAGCCCAATAAAGCCTGCCAAAAGCCCTATTTTAAATGCGCCTTTACGCCCAGTTAATCTATGATTTCTACGCTTTGCAAAGACCCAAGCACGCCTAAATAACACCCCGCAAATAACTCCTTTACCCAGTTACAGAAAACCCATTCAGCACCTACAGTTCGCTATCCAAACCGTACAAAATCAGACTTGATGCAAATATAATTAAATTAAAGCTTAAATGTTTTACAAGCATCTAAAGGCTCTAGAGCGCCAATACCACGAAGTCAGGCCACAACAAAAACTGTAAAATAACTGTGCGCTTACAGAGATAATCCCTATAAATAAGAGCGCCCCAACGCTGTACAATTGACTGTTACTGATAGAACAAAACAGCGCTGACTTAGGTTGTTTTTATCCACTTAGAATATTTTTTAAATCAGCTTTTCAACAATGAATAACTCTATTATATAAAGAGCATTAGCCTTGATATTAAGCGTTAAAAACCCCGCTCAAAGGTGGCGGTATAACGATGCACTCTATTCAGCCTGTAAGGCCTACTTTAGAGCGGTTTAAGCCTTAACTTTAGAAAAACTAAGGTTCCTGCAAGTATCAGCATAAAATGCAGCTTCATCCGATGTGTTTTTGTGAGGTTATTTCGTAATTGTGTCGAGCAGCTCCATACTTAACTAAACTGGCTCTTCGCATTTAAGGGTGTAGAAAAATCTGGGCAGCTGGAAAAATTGTCGAGGAACTTGGAAAATGTAAGCTTCTACAAGAGCTTTGCCAAGCGACCGGCTGCGTGCAAACCGCCTTGCTTTACTGTGGGATTGCGGGATTGTGGGCCTGTGGAATTGTGGAATTGTGGAATTGTGGGAGCGCAACTTTTGCGCGATTAGATTATCCGGCAACGCCTGTATTAGCTTATAGCCAGCTTCGCCCAGTATCACTTAAATCGAGTCACAACTTAGCGCTGTGTAACAAACTCTCGGCGTTAAATGTGGCATTATTGCCAAATTAACTTTCTTTAACGATAAGGCACGTGTTCGATGAATGCTTTGGATGGCTTAAAGCAACGCATAGCCAGCAAAACAGCGGTGGTTGGCGTCTATGGGTTGGGCTACGTCGGCTTGCCACTGGCGCTGCGCTTTAGCGAAGTGGGTATCAAGGTTGTTGGTTTTGATATTGATGAGTCTAAAGTCACCCGCTTAAATAATGGCAAAAGCTACATCGAGCGCTTACAGGCGCAAGAGATTATTGCCGCGCAACAGAATGGCTTTGAAGCGACCAGTGATTTTTCACGCACGCAAGAAGTGGATGCCCTGATCATTTGCGTACCGACTCCTTTAAATGTCTATCGTGAACCTGATTTAAGTTATGTCGAAAATACCCTTGCATCTATCTTGCCGTATTTCAAAGCAGGTCAGTTATTAAGCCTAGAGAGCACAACTTGGCCGGGCACCACTGAAGAAATTCTTGCACCAGCTCTAAAAAGCCAAGGTTTTATACCCGGTGAAAACTGCGCGCTAGTCTTTTCACCTGAGCGAGAAGACCCAGGCAACACAACATACAGCACCAAGGATATTCCCAAAGTCATTGGCGGCATGACACCCAATTGCCTTGAACTCGGCACTCAGCTCTACCAGCATGCAATTAAGCAAATGGTTCCGGTCAGCACGCCGCGCGCTGCGGAAATGACCAAACTATTGGAAAACATCCACCGTGCCGTCAACATCGGTCTGGTCAACGAAATGAAAATCGTCGCCGATAAAATGGGCATCAACATCCACGAAGTGATCCAGGCCGCCGCCACCAAGCCCTTTGGTTTTGTACCCTACACACCAGGGCCGGGCCTGGGCGGGCACTGTATCCCCATCGACCCCTTCTACCTGACGTGGAAAGCTCGTGAGTACGGCATCAACACCCGCTTTATCGAACTGGCCGGCGAGATCAACCACTACATGCCACGCTGGGTTGTGCAAAAAGTTGCTGATGCATTGAATGAGAAAGAAAAAGCCATCAAAGGCAGCAAGATTCTTATTCTGGGCTTGAGTTATAAGAAAAACATCGACGACACCCGCGAATCGCCTGCGGTAGAGATCATGGCGCTGCTTGAAGAAAAAGGCGCGCAAATTGCGTATTCTGATCCACATGTGCCGGTGTTTCCCAGTAAACGGGATTACAGCTTTGATCTGGACTCGGTTGAACTCAGCGCCGCCCATATCGCCAGCTATGACTGTATTCTAATTGCCACTGACCATGATGCTTTTGATTACGGCCAGCTCGTGCAGCACGCTCGCCTCATTGTCGATACACGGGGCAGGCTGCAACCAGCTGAGAATGTGGTTAGTGCCTGAGAGCTATTTAAGGCAAATTTTGGCGGGAGCGGAAGCCATTGGGGCTATAGGAAATTGCTAGGGAACAGGCCATGTTTACAGAAAGCCAAACACTTGAATTTAAACGTATCTGGAAAGATGACTACCTCAAAACCATTTGCGCTTTTGCCAATGGTGAAGGCGGTCAGCTTTTAATTGGCGTGAATGACGAAGGTGAAATCATTGGCATAGACAACAGCAAACAGCTGCTGGAAACCCTGCCCAACAAAATCAACAGCAAGCTCGGTTTGCTGGTTGACGTAATCCCGCACGAAAAAGGCCAAAAAATTTATTTGGAAATAGATGTACAAAGCACACTGGCCCCCGTTTCCTACGCCGGAAAGTTTTATAAGCGCAGCGGCAGCAACACCATCGAACTTGCCAGCGGCAATCTGAACCAGTTTTTGCTGAAAAAATACGGTAAAACCTGGGACGATATTGCCGAAGAGCGTTTTTCCATAGAAGACATCGACCTGCCCACCGTAGAGCGGTTCAAACGCCTGGCCCAGGACCGGGTGCCAGGCATTCTGGAAGAGCAAAACCTGGAAAGCCTGCTGCGCAAGCTCAACCTGTACGAAGGCAACGAGCTTAAACGCGCCGCCATTTTACTGTTCGGGAAAAACCCACAGCAGTTCTATATCCAGTCGCACTCCAAAATAGGCCGGTTTTTGTCCGAAACCGATGTGCAAAGCAGCGACATCATAGAAGGCAACCTGATCAACCAGGTTGACCTGATTATGGATGTGCTGCGCTTAAAGTATTTAAGAGCCTACATCTCCTACGAAGGCATGCACCGCCGCGAAACACTGGAATACCCTTACGATGCGCTGCGTGAAGCCATTATCAACGCACTGATTCATCGCGATTACACCGACACCTGCAACCTGCAAATTCGTGTATACGACGACAAACTGGTGATGTACAACGGCGCGACACTCAGCCGTGAAGTACCCATTGAGCTATTCGACCAGCCTCACCAGTCCAAGCCCTTTAACCCAACCATGGCCGCCGTGTTTTACAAGTGCGGTTTTATTGAAAACTGGGGGCGCGGCACGCTAAACATTATCGACTATTGCCTGGAAGCAGGCTTGCCCAAGCCTGAGTTTGCCTACACCTGGGGCGCGGTGAGGACGACTTTTTACAAAAAAACACAGCCGGCAGGACAAGTCACCGACCCAGTCGCGGGACAAGTGGCAGGACAAGTGGCAGGACAAGTGGCAGGACAAGTAAGCGCAGAGGTCTTGGCGCTGTTGCAAGTGATTCATGGCGAAATGAAACGAGCTGAAATTATGGAAAAACTCACCCTTTCAGGCCGTGGAAACTTCGTTAAGTTGTATCTGAGTCCCGCCCTTGCACTGGGCCTGATCGAAATGACACTTCCCGACAAACCCAACAGCCGTTTACAAAAATACCGGCTCACGGAACAGGGCAAGCAAACACTGGCAGCGCACCATGAATAAGCAACGAATCCTCATCATCACCCGCAACCTGCCGCCATTAGTGGGCGGTATGGAGCGTTTAAATTGGCACATGGCTGATGAGCTAAGTAAGTATGCTGAGGTTAAGGTTATTGGCCCTCAAGGTTCAGCTGAGCTGAAACCCCAGTCGGTTAGCTTAAGTGAAGCGCCTCTCAAGCCGTTGCCGCTGTTTCTATTTATTGCGGCCTGTAAAGCGGTGTGGTTTGCTTTGCGCTGGAAACCGGATGTGATTCTTGCCGGCAGTGGTTTGACTGCGCCTATCGCTTGGTTAGCAAGTAAGCTTTGTGGGGCTAAATCTGCAGCTTACTTACATGGCTTTGATATCACGGTTCAAGACAAAATTTACCAACGCCTGTGGACACCCACCTTTAAAAAGCTCGACCGCATCATCGTCAACAGCACGCCCACCAAACAACTGGCATTTGCAGCCGGTGTGCCAGAAACGAAAATCAGTATTGTGTATCCGGGAGTGAGCTTGCCAGAGCACGCACAGCCTGATGCGGCCATTGCAGCATTCAGGCAACAGCATGGGCTAGTGGGCAAAAAAATCATGCTTTCGGTCGGGCGACTGACCACTCGCAAAGGATTGAAAGAGTTTGTCGAACAGGCACTGCCAGCCATCGTGCAGCAGGTGCCGGAAGCGGTTTTGGTAATCGTCGGCGAAGCGCCGAAAAACTCGCTGGGTGCGGGGATTCAAAACCGGGAAGAAATCGAACAGGCTGCCGCACAGCAAGGTGTTAGCGAGCACATCAAGTTTCTGGGTGTGATTACGGATAAAACCCAACTGGCTACAGCGTATGAAGCCGCAGACGTACATGTGTTTCCCGTTCGGCATATCCCCGATGACCCCGAAGGCTTTGGCATGGTCGCCATCGAAGCCGCCGCCCACGGCCTGCCGACTGTTGCTTTTGCTACCGGTGGCATTGTCGATGCCGTGGCGCATGGGCAGTCTGGCTATCTGGTTGAAAAGGACGATTACCCCGCGCTGGCGGAACAAACTGTCCATGCGCTAAACAGCCCATTGGCTAGTGAGGGCGCAACCGAGTTTGCACAAAATTTTGCCTGGGATAAGTTTGGCATCAAAATCGCCGAAACTTGTCGGTAGCCCACAGTTAATGCAAGGTCGTACCTAACTCACAACAAAAGGATTACGCTGTGTTACAACATTCAAGTGATTACCTGGACTGGCTGAACAATATCAAACAGCGTGTTGTTGCTGCGCGCATGCGTGTGGCGCTGGCTGCCAATAGCGAGTTGATTCGCTTCTATTGGGAGCTAGGTAGTCAGATTGACGAAAAGCAACAGTATAGCCAGTGGGGCGACAAGATTATTCAGCAGTTGTCGGCCGACTTACAAAAAGAGTTTCCTGAAATCAAGGGGTTCTCAACGACCAATCTCAAGTACTGCTTACGCTTCTATCAGTTTTTTGCTGAGTTACAACCCAGCCCATTTGGTCAACAGCCTGTTGACCAAATCCCCTGGGGCCACAACATCCAGATTTTCACCAAATGTACCAGCCTGGAAGAAGCCAGTTTTTATATCAGCCAAACCCTGGAGCAAGGCTGGAGCCGTGATGTACTGGCTTTACAGCTCAAGTCTCGCCTACACGAGCGAGCCGGAAAAACCATCAGTAATTTTTCCCGGACATTGCCTGCGCCTCAATCGGACCTGGCGCAGCAAACCCTGAAAGACCCCTACATTTTTGATTTTATGCAGCTCACTACCTCCTTCAACGAGCGGGATGTCGAGCAGCAGCTTACCCGGCATTTGACTCAGTTTTTACTAGAGCTGGGCAAAGGCTTTGCATTTGTTGGTCGTCAATACCATCTGGAAATTGCAGATAACGATTACTATCTGGACTTGCTCTTCTATCACATCACCTTGAAATGCTATGTGGTTATAGAACTAAAAAATAAAAAATTTATTCCAGAGTACGCAGGTAAACTAAATTTTTATCTATCCGCTGTTGATAGCCTACTTAAAAAAGACGACGATCAACCCAGCATCGGACTGTTACTGTGTCGCGACAAAAGCAATATCGAAGTTGAATTTGCCTTGCGTGACATGAACAAGCCCATGGGCGTGAGTGAATATAACCTGGTAGAAAGCTTGCCCGACAATCTAAAAGGGGCACTGCCAACCGTCGAAGAAATCGAACGGGACTTGCTACAAATGCAGGAAGACAATCTTGCCTCCAATTCATTGTCCAGACGATAAAGGATCACACCATGCTCAACCAGATTGACAACCTCAAAGCCCGGCTTGACCAGCACCGGCCATTGCCGCCTGCCCTGGTTAGCAATCTGCGCGAGAACCTCATCCTCAACTGGACGTTCCACAGCAACGCCATCGAGGGAAACACCCTGACCCTGAAAGAAACCAGAGTCGCCCTGGAAGGCATTACCGTCGGCGGCAAAACCCTGCGCGAACACTTTGAAGCCATCAACCACCGCGATGCCATTTTGCTATTGGAAGAGCAGGTTCAGCAGCAAAGCCCGGTGACAGAGTGGCTGATCAAGTCCCTGCACCAGCGGGTGCTGAAAAATATTGATGCAGACAACGCTGGTCGCTATCGCAGCACCAACGTGCTGATTGCAGGGGCCACACACCGCCCGCCAACTGCCCTGCAAGTGCCACAGCTGATGGAGCAATTCATTACCGGCTTGCAGCAACAAGCCCACAGCCTGCACCCCGTCGAACTTGCCGCCCGCGCCCATGCCGATCTGGTCAAAATCCATCCTTTTACTGACGGTAATGGCCGCACTTCGCGCTTGTTAATGAACCTGATTCTGCTACAGGCCGGGCTGCCGGCAGCGGTAATCAAAGTCGAGCAGCGGCTGGAGTACTACAGTGCGCTGGATAAAGCTCACACCACGGGCGACCATCAGGATTTTATTGAGCTGGTCGGGCGGTGCGTAGTGGAAGGGTTTGAGCCGTATTGGTGGGGCTTGGGTATTCAGGCATGAAAAAAATGAATATTCTTTTTATCGATAAACGCTTTAACACCAATCGTGATGCCTCTGGTGGTTCTTGTTATTAAACACGCTATAAAAGTTTTGACTGAATAGATCTATAGATTAATCAGCTGACTTTCAAGTTGCACAATGATCTCCGCCCAATCTTTGATTGACTCACTTGGCAATAAACGATTTGCAAGCTGAAACTCTAGTGCTCGTATTAAATCGTTTGGATTTTTTTCCTCATATATGGCTGATGAAAGCTCATGCAGCACATGGGGCATCACACCAACATTAGCAGCTATCACTGGTAAACCACACGCCTGCATTTCATAAGCTTTTTGCGGAAAGCAGTAACGTCCAAATGGTGTGTCGCGCAAATAAATAATTCCTACATCTAGTGCGGCAAATAACTTGGCTGTATCGCTATGACTCAACATACCTAGATAATGTACGCGCTCATGCTGGGGAGGGGCCAAAGAAGTGTCAGCAGGGCCAGCCAATACTAAATGTATATGTGGATGAGTGTGCTGAAGCACATCCCATGCCTGGTAAATATCACCAACACCACGGTCTGCCATCAGCCCGCCTGCGGTCCCGATTAAAATTGCATCCTCGGGTAACCCCAGTATAGAGCGGCACTCAAGCTTGTCTTGTGTCCGAAAAATATTGGTATCAACTGTGCTTGGCATTGTAATCACGGAGCCCGTTGCCTGATAGTCAGTTATTACCTTCATACGTAATGGCTCGCTGGTCGTTAAAACAAGACCTGCATGCCGCACAGCACGACGTAAAGCGGGCACAAAACCCGGAATACGGGCTTGGCCAAAGCCTTCAAAATTGTCATAAAGATCGGCTACAAACGGAATATCAAGTCGATTGGATAACCAACCTCCCAAAACGACATGCGGAATATCCGAAGCAGCAATAATGATATCCGGCTGAAACTCCTTCAGTGCGTGCAGCATCGCTAACGGATATCCCAGCAATTCAGGAAATTTCAGCTTACCAAGACCGCGTGAATACCAGCGTAGGCTGCCCGGCTCGGTTTTGTGCTGCCAAGTACCTTGCTCCGATTCTTGGTAGCTCAAACAGTACCCGCGTACTTCATGGCCCAGTCGTGCTAGCTGATAAGGTATTTCATAAAGCCGCGCATAACGGTCAAGAATTACATCTTTGCTCATGTAGCGCCGTTTACACAGAAAAGCGATGCGCATATTTTAATTACCCTATAATTTTTTTAGCAGCGACTAGTGCAGCCGCTACCACCTGATCCATATTGTAATAACGATATTGTGCCAGCCGACCGACAAAGGTTACGCCCTGTTCAGTTTCAGCTAAAGTAGCATAGCGTTTGTACAAGGCTTCATTTGCATCACTGGGTATAGGGTAATAAGGATCACCTTGTGCCTGTGGATACTCGCGCACAATCGAAGTGCCAGGATGTTTCTGCCCTGTCAAGTGCTTGAATTCGGTAATTCGCGTATAAGCATGATCATTAGGAAAGTTAACCGTACCTACTTCTTGATACTGCTGGGTATCGGGTATATGTTCATGCTCAAAACTCAGAGAACGATAAGGCAGGCGACCAAAACAGTAATTAAAATAGGCATCAATAGGTCCGGTATAAACAACGTGCTCCCATTGTTCTTTTTCCTTGATATCAGCGAAGTCAACGCCGAGCTCAACTGTTATATTTGGATGATCAAGCATGCGCTCGAACATTTTTGTATACCCATGCAAAGGCATGGCTTGGTAGGTGTCGGTGAAATATCGATCATCTGTATTGGTGCGGACGGGGATCCGTGCCGCCACCCCTGCCTTTAGCTCCGAAGGTTCCATCCCCCATTGTTTACGCGTGTAGTTTAAAAAAAACTTCTCATAGAGATCACGCCCGACCGAATTTAAGACTACATCTTCACTGGTGCGCACAGGTTCGCGTGGCTCGCGAACCTGCTCAAAAAAATTTTCAGCCCCGGCTTCGTCAAGGTTTAACCCGTATAGCAAATTGAGCGTGTCGCGGTTGATCGGGAAGGGATAATGCTTACCATCCACCGCTCCCAGCACACGATGCTCATAGGAGCGCCATTCGGTAAAACGGGACAAAAAATCCCAGACATGCTCACTGTTTGTATGAAAGATATGAGGGCCATAGCGATGCACCAAGACACCTTTATCATCAACTCCATCAAAAGCATTACCGCCAATATGGTTGCGACGGTCGATTTGGTGAATTTTATATCCACTATCAGCTAGCTTACGAGAAAGTGTGGCTCCCGCAAATCCTGCACCAACAACTAGCAGCATGATATATATCTCTTACGTTTAAGTTTTAGTTTTAGATTTCCAGATACTGACCAAACAAAGACTGTTTTTTAACACATGAGTATTTTAAGTACTCATCAACAAGACGTCTATTCCCCTTGGTTAGTTTGATTAACACAGGTAGATTATCAATAGATTTCTTTTTTCTTAGCAAAAGACTATTAGCTATTTTAAACGAACGAAGTGGCGGTTCAATCTGATACCTTAGCGAGTAGTAATCATCTTCTGAGTTTAATAGAAGAAGATTGCTACTATGACCATCTAGCATAACCTTTTGTGCCGATATATAACAAACTAGGTAGTCTATCAAGTCCTCATCTTTAGACATGAAGTTTTTCACGAGATCCCCATACTCAGGTGAATCCCTATAAAACCCCTTCCAATTACCACTCATAATTACATCCTGATGTTGTTTTCGCCACTTTATAATAAAGTCTTGATTTTTTTTTGCTGCAATAAATCCATTCTCCACAACTGGTCTTAGAGGATCTTTTTTATATTCTCCTGGGAACTCGTTATAAAACAGCATCACATCACCCAAGCGTTCCTTCATGATTGACAGCAGATCGGATATATCACTTGTTAAAAATATAGAATAATCCATCCATACGCCACCAAATCTTTCTAACAACATCAGTCTAACCAAGTCACTTTTAAGTTGTACTGGTACGTCTTCTGGAGTATCAGGAAAGTCAGGCAAATAATATTTAATATTCTCCGGTGTAACTAAGTTTAAATTAAATCCTTTAGTATTCTCTCGCCAAGATTTTTGACAAACAGACCCGCATAGTGACTCATCACCCTCCCAGTAACTCCATATTATTTTTGAAAACAATGATTCACTGGCTTGTTTTCCGTTATATATTTCAATAGTGCGAATTATATAATCTTTTAATTTCATTTTTTTTGCCGGACAAAAAATTATTATTACTCGATACAAAATATATTTGACTATTTTGCAGGAAAATATCCATTTAGTTATTTTATTTTCCAGTGTAACCATGCTTAAGGCCTCAATAATTTAATTAAATTATTTTTTAAACTATCAATATACCTTAATATCTCATTTTTTCTACTGGTCTTATACGCATGCAGCCAAAATTGATCATTATTTATCATGAAATCAGAGTAACCCCACCAAACATCATGAAAACGTCTCATGACATTATCCGGATGATAGCTCATTGTGATAAGATTTTTTGAGCTTTTATAGCCTAAACATTCTGCCCAAAAAGCCGGTGAGCAAAATTCCAAAAGTCTAACATGTAGATGATCCCATGGATTGCATATTGGCTTAAATAAATAAAAAGGTTTTTTGTTAAAAAACAAGGCCTCCTGACAAGTCCCTGATGAAATTGTTAGCGTTTCAAATGATAGGTCGCTAGCCAACAAGCTATAAGTGTCACCCTTAATAATCTGAGTTGAAAGCCTTGTATGCCTTTTTAATGCCCTGTACTCTTTTTTTGCAAACCTCATATCGTATGGATGCGGTTTGTATATCAGGTTTCTGGATCCAACAATTCTCTCAATATCCTCTAAAAAACAATCAACTTTCAAAATTCTTCCAGCCTCATCAATCAAGGAAGCATCGTTTTCTGTTTGGCCAATAAACACTACTGAGTTCTTAATATATTCTGATTTTTTTCTAGGTAACTTCCTTTGCTGAACAGCAGCAAAAAAAACCCAGCCTCCAGTCTTACTTCTTTTTCGTCAACATTAAAATATTTAGCATTTTTTAATGTCTCTATATTCCCATCAAGCACCAAATAAAGATCACGGCAAAATTTTATAGGGTTTATTCGTATAGAGACATATGGCAGATCATTATCTGATAATAGCTTCAATAACCATGGCGGCATTTCATATCCAATGATAAGCGTATTTTCAGGAATACTTTCAGAAAGATATTCTGCTGCTTTTTCAGAAACACCATTATAAACCTCATGCCAACTTTTATTTCCACATAAGCTATAAAACAAGCCTAGGCTAAATTCTTTTTTCAATCCGCGACAAACAGGAAACTCACTCAAATCTGGTATGACCAATCCTGTGGCCTGATATATGGGTTCCTTAATAATACTATATATGAATTTTCGCGACTCCAAAAAGCCATCTCTAAATAAGTCATCTAGCAAGCAAATTTGACTAAACATATATTGGCTCATTTAAATGCATTTATTAAATATGGTTATTATACTTTCTAACTGACTTAAGGTTTTTTCTCGATGCGCAATAATAACGATCGTTTTTTGCCCTGCCAAGGCATTCACGGCTTGATTCAGCGCGGCCTCGGTATCGTTATCCAATGCACTGGTTGCCTCATCCATCAACAACACCGGCGGATCACGATAGAGAGCGCGAGCAATACCAATCCGCTGCCTTTGCCCACCTGACATGCGTATACCCCGATCGCCAACCTTGCTTTGATATCCGTCCGGTAACTCGTTAACAATAAATTCATGAATTTGTGCAGCGCGGGCAGCGCGTTCGACGGCTTGCATATCGATCTGCCCGGCTGGCACGCCAAAGGCGATATTCTCGGCGATGCTGGTATCGGCCAAATAGATGTGTTGGGGTACATAGCCAATAGCGGCCTGCCAGTTTTGAATGTTGCTGCTGTCGATCACCTGTCCATCGACAGAGAGCGTGCCCGCCTGTGGCTCAAGCAGGCCCAGCAACAAATCCATGACGGTGCTTTTGCCGGCACCACTTTTGCCGATGATGCCGACGCTGGTGTTGGCTGGAATAACCAATTCAAAATCCTGCAAAACGGCTTTGTCTGGAGCAGACGGGTAGGCAAAGCGAATGCCTTGCAGACGAATTTCTTGTTGAGGAATAAGCGCTGTGGAAGCAGGGTGGTTTTCCTGGCGTGGCAAGCTCAGATGCTGGTGAATGGTGTCCAGTGCAGCGGATGAAAATTTTAGCTGGGCAAAGCCCCGATACATGATTTGCGCCGAAGGCAGCAGCCGATAGGCGGCAAAGCCATAGAGGCCCAGTACTGGTAGCACTTGGCCGATATCGTTACTTTGTTTCATTAAAATTAGCGCGAGGATAATTAGCCCGGTATAGCCGGCAGTTTCCACCATATACAGTGGTGACTGGCTCAGGGTTTCGGCATTGGCCTGATGGCGTGAGAAGTCACGGGAAGATTGGTTAAATTTTTGCTGGTAGGCTTCGACGGCATGGGTAATTTTTACATCCTTGATGCCGCCCAGTGCTTCATTACATGCCTGAAAGCGTTCACCATTGGCATTCTGTCTTGCTTGTCCAGTGTTACCAAGGCGCTTGCGCACTAAGACATAGATCGCTCCATACAGCAAGCCAATCATCAATGCTGCACTAATAGCAATCCATGGATTGTAAAAAAGCAAAAGCAACATCATGGCCAAAGCCACGGCACCTTGCGCAATTAATTGGGAGATGGGCTTGATAAGCCCGTTGTGCAGCTGATCAATCTCCGACAGCACATTACGGCTAAGCTCGGACGGGTTATAGCGTAGGAAAAACTCGTAAGGCTGGTGCAAGTAGCCCGACAGCAAACGTGCGCTGATGCTGTGACGCAGCAAAAATGTAAAACGGTTAACCAGATGCAGGGTAATGGTTTTAAAAGCGGATGAACCCACCACCAGCACAATGGAAGCAATACCCAACGCGGTGATGAACTCCTGATTACTGTTAAAAGCAAACCTGTTGTAGAGCCAAGTCAGTACGGCATTGTCTTGCACGATATCGGGCCGGGCCAGCACCGACAAAAACGGCATGATGGACACCACTCCGATGGTTTCTGCAAATGCCATTAGGATAACTAGAATAATCATACCTATAGCTTGACGTTTTTCCCGCGCGGCTAAGACTGCCCAGATTTTTTTTAAATCAGACTTCATTGCTTTTCCAAAGATATAAAATACTGTTAGTAGTAGATGTTTTTACTCTAAATTTTTTAAGCATCACTATTCTCTGTATTGTTTGTGCTTACTAGGGCTAGTCGCGAATCGCGACCAAAACGGATCGCTTTGCCAATCCTCTGGAAAGCCCATGTGCCAACGTGAGTCGTGTGGATAGCGATCAAGTAAGTCGATGAAGCGCTCTGCCCAGCGGCTTTTGGGTGAGACAACATTGAGTAAAGATTGCATAACAACTACGAACATATACAACCTGCGCTGTGGGGATATTGTTTGCTCAGGACTGTTTTGAAAAGGTGATGGAAGAGTATGTGCAATTATCGGCCACTGAGCTTGCACTTCTTTTGCTATCTCGGGACGGCTGCCAAACTCACGATTCCATACGCGTGAATGATGAGCACACATATTGCGTAAGTCAGATAAACGGAAATAGCCGATGTTTGATAAGTAACGTTTGGTTCGGTTTTCGTCAGGGATATGTAGTCCGCGCTCACGCAATAGGCTGATTTGTTGCTCTATCGTAAAGGAAGGTTTGCTGAATCCGTTCATTGATAAACACCAGAAATAAAAAACCCGCCAAAGTGTGCTTCAGGGAGAGGCATGGCGGGTGTGTTGCGATGGATAGTATTAACCACTATGTTAAGAGTCAATAAAAATGAGTAACGGCTGTTAACCTTGATGATTTCAGAGCAACTTAAACTCAAAGCATTCCAACCTGAGTGCTTAGAACTAAATGGCAAGATAAAGTCGTTTTTATCGCTATGCACTACTAATGGGTAGCGTATTAAGGGCGAGCCTGTAGTTGTTAAAAGGTGTGCCGTAACTGTCATGCTCAAGCCCCCGCCAATGCATCAGAAATAAAGCCTTCAGCCCGTAAGGCTGCGATAACGCCGCGAAGTAAGTAGCTGTTAGCAAAACCCACTGTGTACTGCCTAGCGTTTGGCTCTGTAGGTATGAGCATTTTAGCGTCTACCAGCTTGCTGATTTGGTACGTTCGTGCGCGAGTGGCTGGGATTACATTAGCAAAGTCGGCAGACTTAACCACTTGTTGATGAACTGTAATTTCTAACAAATCATGCTCAAGAGGTGTAATTAGCGCTCGCTCACGAGCATGCTTCAATGCAGGTAAGAAAATCTGCTTAGCAAGGTATTCATGCTGGGTTAGCTTTTCTAGCTTTTTTAGTTCCTCTAAAATTCCGCCAAGTACATACAAGCACCAGCTTTCCAACCCTTCAGGCGTACCAGCATCTGCTGCAGAGAGCATTTCATAGTACTTGTCGCGGTCATTGCAGAATACGGCCGTAGGATTGATCACTCTCCCCACAGAGGTCATGTTAAAGCCGTACTGGATTAGTTGTGCATAGGTGAGTAAGCGCACCACACGGCCATTTCCATTGCCAAATGGATGAATCCAACCAAAGCGATGATGAGCAATGGCCACTTTCATCAAATCGTATTTATCTGGATGAGGCTGGTTAATAAAAGCAACGAGCTCCTGCATATAAGCCGCTACTTGCAACGCATCAGGTGGCAGGTGGTTTGCTTGGGCAATCTTCACCGGATATGTGCGATAGGCACCTGGGGTTTTATCACCTTCGCGCTGTAAGTCGCTCACTGTCAAAGCGTGCAGCTCACGAATAAAATACTCTGTTAGCGCCTCACCTGGCTTTAGTGTTTGCTCGATAAAAGTCATGGCTTTTTCAATATTCATGATTTCGTGCAAATGGTCTTGCCCTCTGGCTTCATCTGCAACCACCTGCTCAATATAGTCAGCCAGCGTGGTGTGGTTTCCTTCAATACGGGCTGAGCCTAGGCTTTCTAAGAGATGGAAAATTTGCTTAATCTGCATAAATACCGCAGGCGCGGCAGTGCCAGACAGTTGAAGTCGTCGTAAATGCTCAAGCTCGGTGATGACATCCACCAGAGGTGAGTCAAAACTAGGATTGAGTAACGCTAGGTCGTAATGTGTAAATGTAGGCATATTATCTACATCCTTTATTTTTATTATCTACAATAAAATCGACTAGGCGCTATATTTTACGGGCATTTTACAAACAGTGAAATAAGCGTTATTTACAACTCTGCAAGCAAACAATTACAAAATTAGCCTTCATCCTTGTACATCAACGCCGTAATCTGCTCCGAGATCAACCCCATTAAAAATATCATCACGCTGCCGGTGTAGAGTAAGGCGCTCATGTTGGTGAAGCGGCCGGCATCAACAAAGGTGTAACCGTACCAGAGGGTGGCCATACCAAATAGTAGCCCTGCCAGCGGGGCAAACAGCTTGAGTGGTGAATACAGGGTGCCGATTTTAAAGATGATCAATAGAAAACGCATGCCATCTTTAACAAGTTTGATGTGACTTTTGCCGATGCGCTGGGCCGCGTGAATGGGCACATAACTGACCGAGTAGCCGGCACGGAAAAACGCCATGGTGCTGGTGGTTGGGTAGGAAAAGCCATTGGGTAGTAAATATAAAAACTCACGAAATTTACTAGCGCGTACTGCACGAAAACCTGAGGTTAAGTCTTCGATTGTGTGGCCGGTCATATAGGTGGCTAAGCGATTGTAAAACTTATTAGCAATGCCACGGCCCACGCTGGCTTGTGAGCCTTTTTGTCGCGCGCCAACGACCATGTCGTGGCCTTCTTCTAGGCGTGCGAGTAGGCGCGGAATGTCGGCTGGATCATGCTGGCCATCGGCATCCATAAAAACAATGATTTCGCCGGTAGCCGCACGTGCGCCAGTTTTAATCGCCGCACCGTTACCTTTGGAATAGGGATGCGACACCACTCGCGCCCCAGCCGCTGTGGCGACTTCTAAAGTGTTATCAGTAGAGCCGTCGTTGACGACAATCACTTCAGCGTCAGGCAGCAGCGCAATAATGCCAGCGACTGTAGCGCCAATCGCAGCGGATTCGTTTTTGGCGGGGAGAATGATAGAAAGCGCTGTTAAAAGACTATTCACTTTGAGCCTCATTAAGGTCAGCCTGCATTAGTTGCAGAATTTCTTTTGCATTAGTTATTGTAAAGTCAGACTCATTTTTCAACTGCTCTGCAATAGTAATGGCTCGTTTTAATAAGTCAGCTGCAAATACCACGTCGCCTTTATTTGCAAAAAACAAAGCTCTATTCATTTGAAAAGCAAGAGGAACAAAATTTGCATTAGCCTTATTTACATATTCTTTAGCTAGCTTTGGGTTGTCGAAAGCTAATGATGCCTTTATAGCTAAGTCATCCATTAAATAGTAAGACGTTGTTTTTGAGTATGCAGGGTTATTTTGATAAGCCTGTAACACTGACAAGTATCCCATTAAATCTAAATCAGGGCATTTATTATTAATATAATTGTCTATAATAAGCTCTAGCGTAGGGTATAAACTCCAATCACGGCTACTTTTCTGTACACGTGTCGCAAGTTCTGCCCAGTTTAAGGGCTCACTATTGTATGTTTTACAAAAAACACCCATAAACTTGAGCTCAGCATCAACTTTCGGTGCGATTTTGATGCTTCGCATAAGCAGGGCTTCGGCTTCCTTGCTTGCTCCGTGGTGATTTAAGTACAGCGATGCTGCATGCTCTAAAGCTCTGGGAGAGTTAGGGTTCTTTTCTATCCATACCATAGCAGCAGTTAATGGCTTGCCCCATAAGCTGGCACCCATAAACAATAATGCTGCATACACCAGCACAAGCCCAATCGATATACTTTTCTTCAGAATGTCTTTTTTTAGACTACTTATAGCGTAGGCCATTAGCAACAGTAGTCCTATGCTGGGTAAGTAATTACGGTGGTCAAACTTTATTTCGAGCATTGGAGCGGTTGATTCGATTAAATGCCCCACATAAAACCACCAGACACAAAAGAAAAGTATCGGTATTTTTTTTCGAAAAAAGAACGAGCCTAACAATAATGTCACATGTAGTAACATCCAAACCAGTGTTGAAAATGGGGTTAATAAGTTGGTTGATATGCTGTAGCCATCATAAAAAACTCCCGATGACTGCATTTTAGGCACTAATAAATCAGCAATGTAGTCGCCTACAACACGCTGCTCTGTCAACAAGCGCTCGAACATAGTAAAAGAACGAGTAGAGTCTAACTCTGATCCAGTTGTTATTAGATGCCACGTATTTGCAACTATCATTTTTACTGGGTAGCCTACTACAATAATGGCGGCGGGCACTAAACTTCCCCAGAAAAGCCAAGTTAATGCGCGATTGCGCTTAGCGCTATTGTTAACTCTGCATAAAAACTCGATTAGAAGTAATTGTAGTGGCAGTAATATAACTATTTCTTTACTAAAAAAACCTAACGCTGCAGACAATGCAGCACCGCCTAGCATTATCATGCCCGCAACATAGCGTCCAGCCAATAAGTCGCGGCGTGCATATAGATAGGCAATAAAAGTGAGTAGCGAAAAGGTTGCTGCTAGCAGCGTCATACGCTGCACAATATAAAGCACTGTAGAAATATGAAAAGGATGCAGCGCCCATAAAGCACAGGCAGTTATAATGATTACTTTTTTATGTCTTAATTGTGGTAGTGCTTTGGCAAATAAAATATTTAAAAACCAAAACAATAAAATAGTATTAACAACATGAATAGCTATATTGGTAACAATAAAATAATAAGCATGGGCAGGCCACGTTTGTGCATTTGCAGCAAAAGTTAACAATGCGACAGGGCGTCCTCCGGGGCCAGTAATGCCACCAAACACAAATGCTTTTAACTTTTCTAGGCTGTCAATTGTGTTGTGATAGCCCAGCTGTGGCAAAGAGGCCATATCATCAAGCACAAACCCACCTGATGTACCTGCCCAATAGCAAGTAACCACCATGATGCACACAATAAATAACAGCACCTTAGGTTGATGCACCCATAGCTTCATATTTCTTCATCCATTATTAACAAAAAGGCCGCCTATAGGCGGCCTTTTTGGGTTAAGCGTGCGTTTAATTATGGACGGCAGCTTGAAGGCATAAACTTGGAAGGAACTGAAACTGGCGCACAGGTCCAGCTAACGCCAGCTCCTGCTGTGCTACCTGTCAGAGTAAATGTTCCACCGTTAGCCTCGCCTAAACCACCAGAGGAAAGTGTTACTGTAATTACTCCATTAGCATTGCCTACTTGTACATCTGATACCACTGGACTGCTGATAGTATTAGCTAAACCAGCCGCTGAGTTGTTTGCAGGCCACGCATCTCGAGTCAATACATGCTCAGATACTGCAGTTTTTGCTGCTGCTGCAAAGCCGATGGCTTCAGTCACTTTTGCACGTGTAGTGTAATCCTGATAAGCAGGCAATGCTACTGCAGCCAAAATACCGATGATCGCAACTACGATCATTAATTCAATAAGAGTAAAACCCTTTTGTACGTTTTTCATATGTATCTCCTTGTTATTAAAAGTAGGTCCAGTTGCTTGGCGTTGCCAGCTTCTGAGATAACCTGTGTGTATTTTAGCAAGTGCTGTGCCATTGGCTAGTCTACAGCATTGCGTTCTGTGATGGGTTAGGCAAAGATTTTTTATTTGTGAATGGCGATTATTGGCTGTAAGCCTTGCTGTGTATGGGGTGTGCGCTAATGCGGACTTTATCTGTTTTAATTAAATATCGTTTAGCTGTGTTTGCGCTGTAGGCGTATAACCCTTGAGATAGAGCGGTTATTGCTAGGTTGTGACAAATTTTGTCATGTAGTGACGCTTTGTGTGGGGTTGTAGCGCAAACCCCGCGACGGTTGTGCGGGGTGTTGGTGGTGGGATGTTAGTTGCAGACCAGTTGATAGACCTTGTCTGTGGTATCAACTTTATCAAATTTAGTGTTGCTGACGGGCTTGCCCTTTTCTAGGGTGGCACGTTCTTGTGTGGTGCAGTTTAAGATCACTTCAAAAATAATTTGTCGCTCGGATGGGTCTTTCAGGAAATGGTAGGTGTAATACTCCACGATAATTTGGTGGTTCTGTTCGCTTTGTTTTGAGCTGCCGTCAAAGACGGTAAAGGCATTGACCACTGGAGAGATGTAGCTCCAGGGTTTAAAGAAACTGGTGGTGTGTTTCTCGTAAATAACGACGCTATCTGCTGGTAGCTGGCTGACTTTAAACTCGTACCAGCTGTAGTCGTAATAAGCGTGGTAGCCAAACATACATAAGCCAGCACCGGCTGAAACAATCCATTTGGGTAGTCTGCCACCGCTTAGTTTTCTTAGCAGGTGAAGGAAGGCGCCTCCGCAAAGACCTACTATCAATACAGCGAAAAGGTGCCATATCATTATTTGTTACTCCGGATAAAAAAGTGGGCTTTCTTAGAAAGCCCACTTAAAGGTTTGAAACTTTATTTTACACGATTCAAGCTCTATGGGTAGCGTACGCGACGTACCATTGCTTGAATTTCTTCTGATGGCTTCTCTGTTAGTAGAGAAACAGTGATTGCAGTGGTGAAGTTAATTGCAGCACCGATACAACCAACAGACAGTGGCGAGATACCGAATATCCACTCGCTAGGCGTGTTCTGCAGGAAGTTTGTTCCTGGGATAAAGAAGATGCCTAGATAGGTAAAGATATAGCCAATGGTGAAGATTGAACCAGCTAGCATGCCTGCAACCGCGCCTCTGCTGTTAATGCGGGCAAAGAAGATACCCATCATTAGTACAGGGAAGATTGAGGATGCTGCAATACCAAACGCCAATGCTACTGTTTGTGCCGCAAAGCCGGGCGGGTTAAGACCTAGCCAAGTAGCCACGATAATAGCCACAGTCATAGAGACACGCGCATAGAACATTTCTTGTTTGTCTGTGATGTTGGGCGTTAGGGTGTTCTTCAACAGGTCATGACTTAGTGCAGACGAAATGGCCAGCAGCAAACCAGAAGCTGTGGACAGTGACGCTGCAATTGCACCCGCTGCCATCAAGCCGATCAACCATGGTGGCATGTTGGCAATTTCTGGCACAGCCAATACCATGATGTCGTTGTTCACCTTCAGCTCGTTACCCATCCAGCCACGCTCTTCGGCCTTGTCGAAGGTCTTGTCCGGGGTGGGCAGGGTGCCGTCGTTGTAGAACTGGATACGGCCGTCGTTGTTCTTGTCCTCGAAGGTGAGGAGACCGGTGACTTCCCAGTTTTTGAACCACTCTGGACGCTCTTCGTAAACCAGTGAAGGTTGATCAGTGCCGTTAGGGAACACTGTTTCCAGTAGGTTCAGGCGCGACATTGCAGCTAGTGCAGGTACTGTGGTGTAGAACAGAGCAATAAATACTAGTGCCCAACCAGCCGACCAGCGTGCATCCTGAATATTCGGAACGGTGAAGAAGCGAATAATAACGTGTGGTAGACCTGCAGTACCCACCATCAAGGTCAGGGTAAACAGGAACATGTTCCACTTGTTGGACACGTCCGCAGTGTAGTCCTGGAAGCCTAGGTCACTTACTACTTGGTTTAGCTTGTGCAGTAAAGGCATACCAGATGCGGTGTGCTCACCCACGAAAGCAGCTTGTGGGAAGAAGTGGCCAGTCATCATCATCGACAAATAGATGGCAGGGATGGTGAAGGCAAGAATCAATACAACGTACTGAGCTACCTGGGTGTAAGTTACACCTTTCATGCCGCCTAATACTGCGTAGAAGAATACTACGATGGCTGAGATGATTAGACCCCAGTCAGCGCTCACTTCCAAGAAGCGGGCGAAGGCAACACCAGCACCAGTCATCTGACCGATTACGTAGGTTAGCGAGACAATGATCAAGCACACAACCGCAACCACGCGTGCTGCTTTACTGTCGTAACGCTTACCAACGAAGTCTGGCACTGTATAGGTACCGAAACGACGTAAGTAAGGAGCTAGTAGGGTAGCAAGTAGAACGTAGCCACCGGTCCAACCCATAACGAAGGAAGAGTTAACGTAACCAACGGAAATTAAACCAGCAACCGAAAGGAAGGATGCAGCAGACAGCCAGTCAGCCGCTGTTGCCATTCCGTTCATTACTGGGTGAACTTCACCACCGGCGATGTAGAACTCTCGTGTTGACTTTGCACGTGCCCAAACTGCAATCCAAGTATAGATTACAAAGGAGCCCAGTACAAAGATCATATTGATCACAAATTGACTCATGGTTACTCCTCCAGGCCGTATTCTTTATCTAGCGCGTTCATTCTCCAAGAGTAGAAGAAGATTAATGCTAGGAAAGTAAAGATTGCGCCCTGTTGTGCAAACCAGAAGCCCATGTCAGCTCCACCAATGTGGATACCCATTAAAAGAGGACGTAGTAAAATACCAAAACCATATGAGACTGTTGCCCATATGCAAATGGTGATGATGATTAAGCGTAGGTTGGTTGCCCAATACGCCTTATCTCTTTCGGAAATTTCTTTTGGCATGATTATGCGCTCCACGTATTCATTGTATTTGTTAGCTAGGATTGCTTAAGGTTGTTGTTTTTGTGTGTGTAATTCCTCTCCAGCCTCCATTTTCATGGGTTTTAGTTTATGAAATTGTTAAAATAATTTAACGCCGATTCCTTGATAGCCACTGGTTATTAGTGGTTTTCCTTGGTGATTTATACTAGACCGTAACAAATTGTTTTCTATTCGACTTTAGAATTCTTAACGTTAGCGTGCTAAGTATCTTTCAGGTGTTGTGTTTGCGTTTTTGTAAAGCGCAGCAGTTAAAAAAAACAACTTTGTTTGGGCAGTTTTACAGTTGCGTTTGCTTTGGTTTTGAGAAATTGCTTGTTTTACAATGGGTTAGTGTGGTCTTGTAAGTGGCGGGGCTTGCTCTGCCCGCGGGTTTTGCGGGGTTAGAAATTTTGTTTCTTGATTGAGGTCAAGTGGTGGCAGAGTATAAAGCTTGTTATTTTGTTGGCCTACTACTAATGAAGGAGCGCAACATGACAGATTCTTGGTTAACCAGCTTGATTACCGCCACCCCGCAAGAGGGCTTTGAGTTGGCAATTACTCTAAGCCGTCGTGGGGTTAAATACACTCAGCCAGATCCGGAGGTGTTGCATAGGTTACGTCCTGATTACGCTAATTCGGCGGATTCGTTGACGGCGGCTTCGCATGTGATTGCGGTTAATTTCCAAACCGTGGCGGCTGCTAATAATTATTGGCGCACGTAAGTTCTCCAGCGAGGCTTTCATGGCCTCGCTTTTTTTATCGCGACATCAATTCAATATCGAACCTGGTTTGTCGGCCTAAAGGCGCGCCCTGCAGGAGCAGCTCAGCTCGGCGGGGTTTTCATCGCGCATAAGATGCGCTCCCACAATTCCACAATTCCACAATTCGACAGCCCCATAGCCCGCAATCCCACAGTAAAGCAAGGCGGTTTGCACGCAGCCGGTCGCTTGGCAAAGCTCTTGTGGGAGCGCAACTTTTGCGCGAACCGGACTGGCGCGCATTCTTGGCATTAATCAGGATAAGTTTGATGAGATTGCCGGCAAAGCTAAGGAACCTCTGAATAACGTTACCGAGGACGCTAACACAAGGCAAAAACGTGCGAAAAAGCGCAGTTTACACCGAGTAAATGAGCATTTTGAGTACGTTTTTAACGCAGTGGTAGCTACGCAGGTAGTTATTCAGAGGCTTCCTAAAGTGGGTTGTCCTCTCCAAGCTGCTCAATACAGAGATAACACTGAACGCTACGCTGGAAAATTAACCCCTGTATGCTGCCCTGCCGAGGCACCTATTTTCAACTGCAACCTAAACTAGTTTTGCTATTTCCTGAGCCAGCTTAAAATCTCTTTCAGAAATCCCGCCAGCGTCATGGGTGGTTAAACTGATAGCCACTTTGTTGTATACATTAAACCATTCAGGGTGATGATTAGCGCGCTCTGCCAGCATGGCCACTTGCGTCAGTCCACATCTTCTGCGTGCGGTCGCAGTTGGCGCTGCACACCCAGTAAAAAATTACGTAAAATTTGGGCCTGGCACTCACGATAATTTTTATGCCCGGGTTTACGGAAAAAAGCACTGAGCTCATGGCTGCTAACCCGCAAATCTACCAGCTGAAAAATAGCTAGAATGTCTTCCGCCTTTAGGTTTAGAGCGATTCGCAGTTTCTGGAACACCATATTATTATTCAGATGCTCTTCTGGCTTCGGCTGTTCCCCCTCGCGCTTACCACGCTTAAGGTTGATAAGACCATTAAGAAACACCGCTAACTCTTTGTCGCCAAGCTCTAGAAAACCATCATCCTCTTCTCTTTTCAGCCAGGCAGTCACTTGCTCGCGGGTTACTTTGAAATCAGCCAAAGCGACTCTTCGCATTTAAGGGTGTAGAAAAAAATTTGACCGGCTGGAAAAGGTGTCGGGGGACTTGGTAAACATATGTTCCTACAAGAGCTGTGCCAAGCGTTCGGCTGTGTGTAAACCGCTTTACAGTGGAACTGTGGGATTGTGGGATTGTGGGATTGTGGGAGCGCATCTTATGCGCGATTAAGGCTTGGTGTGGCTGGATGGTTTGTTTCGCGCAAGAGTTGCGCTCCCACAACAGCCGTGTCAACCCCAAAAGCTGTGCCAATCCACAAGACTTGCTCCTGTGGGCCGCCCCTTTAGGGCGACATGTCAGCCTGAAGGCAGACCTACATGAAGAATCACAATCGCGCAAGAGTTGCGCACCTCCAAGTGAAATGTCTTGCTCACCCATAATACTGGCGTCACGCTGATTTAATCAGACAGGTAGTATTCCACCGTCGATACCACGCGAACTTTTTTAATATGCGGATTGCTTCTGTCTCTTGAGCTGACGCTAAACTGTCCCTGCGAGGCTTTTTTAATCTTACCCAGCTTACTGGCAGAGTCTTTAGCGAACTTCTCCCCCACTTCCCGGGCATTACGGGTTGCCTCCTCAATCATCTCTGGCTTGATCTGATTTAAGCTGGTGTAGATATATTCTGTTTGCGACTGATGATTATCACCCGTAAACACTATGCCTTGCTTACCCAGCTCCGACAGCTGGCTCATGACCGCGCGCACAGCCTCTATATTCTTCGAATACACAGTCACCGTTTGCGTGGCGGTGTAACGAAACTCAGCCCTCTCATTACCGCCCCATTGCTGAGCAGACTTGTCCGTTATCGAGGGTGACAAAAACGTAATATCCTCTGCAGCCACACCGCTCTTGATTAGAAAGGCTTTAATTTTCCCAGTATGTTGCTCCATGAGATCGTACAGCTCTTCAAGCTGATTTCCTGCAGCGGCAAACTCAACCGGCCACAAAACAATGTCAGAGATAACATCCCTTTCCGCCAAGCCCTTGACCGTAACGCTTCTATCGTACTGCTTAACCTCAATCGCCGCACCCGCTAACTGATAGCCCAGCACGGCCAAGCCCAGCGCCAAGGTTAAGCCTAAAACCAAAGCGCTTCTGATATTTAATGCATTCATTTTTATGTTCCTGTTCAGAGGTTCACAGCTATTTTACAGAATATGAGCGCTGGCACGAGCAAAAAAGTGATGGGAGACTTTACGGTTGAACCGCCAAGCTTCATCAGCGAAGCTCCACAGTAGCTTTTGCAGAAACTCCTATTGCAGATAGAAGCCGAGCGCAATACTTCTTCCATATTGCTAGAACAGTGCGGTGCTTCAGCTCATAACGCAGAGCGCACCGGCGACCATGACGCAGCGAAGTGGAGACAAAGGCATCCGAGTGACGCGCCTGGTTAACTGTTCCCAAGCATGTACGCACGAAACTGCCGCTCCTCTCGCATGACATAGAGGACGAGAACCCGCTTCTTATCCTCACGATAAAAAATGCGGCACGGTGGAACCACTACCTCCCTGTATACCGAATTAGGGAGCTCTGGAGGAATCCGTCCGGATTGGGGAAAATCTTCCAAGCGCTCGGTCTTATCGAAAACTTCTTGGATCAGATGACTTGCGGCAACAGGATTATCCAGAGCAATGTACTCAGCTATGGCATCCAGTTCTTGAAGGGCAGGCTCCGTCCAGATTACTTCAGCCATTTACTCATTTTCTCCCTGGCCTCACTTTGGCTGTACGTTCTTCCCTCAAGTACAGCACGCTCTCCCCGTGAGAGCCCCTCAAGCAGCTCAAGTCGGCGCTGCATAAACTCGTAATCCTGCACATCGACAAGATATGCCGATGGCTGGCCATGTTCCGTGATCAGTATCGGCTCTTTAGACAAGCGCAGATCTGCCAGAATCTTTGTGGCTTGGCGCTTGAGGTTCGTAACAAGCTCAACTTTCATGGGCTCACCCTAAATCAGACTAATAGTGACACTATAGTATCACTATTCAGGTAGGACAATCACAGCTAACGCCTGAATTAAGCCGTGTCGCGTAGCGCTTCAGCTTGAATGAATTGTTAGGCATCAAGCCGGATACTCCCCGCTGCGCTCTGCGGATTGCGGTTGTGGCTGTATAGGCAGACAGTTGCAAGACAAGGAGCGTTTTATGTCTAACAGTCCATTTTTAAATTCTATACGCACGGATATGCGGCAAAAAGGTTATGCGCTGAAAACTGAAAAAACTTACCTGCACTGGATTAAGCGTTTTATTCTGTTCCACAAAAAACGTCAGGCTGTTTTTATCCAACTTAGCAAACAGCAGACATGTAGCCATAAACACGCAGAAAATCGCTTTAAATGCCCTGGCTTTTTTGTACAACAGGTTTTTACAACAGCCGTTGGGCGATATTGATTATATCCCTGCAAGCAAGCCTAGACGGCTACCCTCTGTTATCTCTGCCAATGAAGTGCAACGCATTTTGCTGGCCATGGATACTCGCAACTAAGTTATTTTTGCGCTGCTGTATGGCACGTGACCCTCGCTGCTTTTTGTTTATTAGTGAACAATAAAAAACGCGCAGCCCTTGCGGAACTACGCGTCTTCTATTTTTAGCCATCCTGAGTCTAGCTAACTCAGCTTTATGCGTATTCTTTGCGCAGCTGTTTGGCTGCTTTGACCATGTGCTCCAGCGCTGCTTTGGTTTCTGGCCAGCCGCGGGTTTTCAGGCCGCAATCGGGGTTGACCCAAAGTTGTTCCACCGGCAGACGTTGAGCAGCTTTGCGCAACAAATTAGCCATTTCCTCACTGTCCGGCACTCGCGGCGAGTGAATGTCATAGACACCTGGGCCGATGTCGTTCGGATAATGAAAGCTCTCGAACGCATCCAGCAGTTCCATTTGCGAACGCGAGGTTTCGATGGTGATCACATCCGCATCCATCGCGGCAATCGAGGCGATCACGTCGTTGAACTCGCTGTAGCACATATGGGTATGTATCTGGGTGGCATCCTGTACACCACTGGCGGTCAGACGAAACGCTTCGGTGGCCCAGTCCAGATACACCTGCCAGTCTGCACGGCGCAGCGGCAAACCTTCGCGGAACGCAGCTTCGTCAATCTGAATAATCTTGATGCCTGCTGTTTCCAGATCCACCACTTCATCACGAATCGCCAGCGCCAGCTGTTGCGCCTGCTGCTTGCGGCTCAGGTCTTCGCGAGGGAAGGACCACATCAGCATGGTCACCGGGCCGGTCAGCATGCCCTTCATGATCTTGCCGGTTTGTTGCTGGGCGTAAGCAATCCATTCCACGGTCATAGCCTGTGGGCGGGAAATATCACCGTAAATGACCGCTGGTTTCACACAGCGTGAGCCATAGCTTTGCACCCAGCCAAAGCGGGTGAACAGGTAACCGTCCAGCTGCTCGGCAAAGTATTCAACCATGTCGTTGCGCTCGGCTTCACCATGCACCAACACATCCAGGTCCAACGCTTCTTGCACGCGCACCGCGTGCTGAATCTCGGTCTGCATGGCGTGTTTGTATTCAGCTTCGTTCAGCTTGCCCTGACGGAAGGCTAAACGGGCGGCGCGAATCGCTTGCGTCTGCGGGAACGAACCAATGGTTGTGGTTGGGAACAGCGGTAAATCCAAGCGCTCACGCTGCAGCTTAATGCGCTCAGCAAAAGGAGATGTGCGCTGACTGTCTTTCGGAGTTACCGCAGCCAAGCGGGCTTGCACTTCGGGTTTGTGAATGCGTGGCGAGTTAGCACGACTCTCTTGCACCTGACGGCTTTGCTCCAGCGCGGCCTGCACTTTAGCGCTGTCTGGATTGTTTAGCGCTTGCGCTAAAATGGCCACTTCTTCGGTTTTTTGGACGGCAAAGGCAAGCCAGCTTTTGAGTTCTTCATCCAGTTGATCTTCACGCTCCAAATCCACTGGACTGTGCAGCAGTGAGCAGGATGGCGCGACCCATAAACGGTCACCCAAACGCTCTTGTGCATGCTGGAGAGTTGCTAATACTTTTTCTAAATCACAACGCCAGACATTACGGCCATTAACCACACCCAGCGATAAGATTTTGTACGCAGGCAGACGGTCGAGAATGGTGGGGTATTGCTCTGGCGCACGCACCAAGTCGAGGTGTAAACCATCTACCGGTAAACCCGCGGCCAGTCCTAGATTGTCTTCTAGGCCTGAAAAATAAGTCGCTACCAGCTTTTTCAACGGCTCACGTTGCAGCAGGTTATAGGCACGCTCAAAGGCGTTTTTCCAGTCTTGGGGTAAATCCAGACCCAAAATAGGCTCATCAATCTGCACCCACTCCACACCCTGCGCGGCGAGACGTTGGAAAATCTGACCATAAACAGGTAGCAACCTCTCTAACAGGTCGAGCTTGTCGAACTCTTCACCTTTAACCTTACCCAGCCACAACCAGGTCAAAGGGCCGATGACTACCGGTTTTACCTTATGCCCCAGCGCCAGCGCTTCATCGACCTCTTCAAATAACTGCTCCCAGCTCAATGAGAACTCTAAATCAGCGGTGAGCTCGGGGACCAAGTAGTGGTAGTTGGTGTCGAACCATTTAGTCATCTCCTGCGCATGAGCACCGCCACAGCAGCTGCTTTCCACCACACCGCGCGCCATGGCAAATAAAGTTTCTAATGTGGGCTTCTCACCGGCTTTAGCAAAACGCTCCGGCACTACACCAAAGGTCAGTGAGTGGGTCAACACTTGGTCATACCAAGCAAAATCACCGACAGGTACTAAATCTAGCCCCGCCTCTTTCTGCAACTGCCAGTGCTGGGCACGCAACTCGCGACCCACCTGACGTAAGCAATCTTCGCTAATATCACCTTTCCAGTAGGCTTCTACTGCTTTTTTTAATTCGCGGTCACCACCAATGCGGGGGAAACCTAAGTTATGTGCTAATGCCATTGGGGCACCTCCTTAAATTTTGAGGCGACCATTGTGGTTTGGGCTATCACCTGAAACAAACTAAATATATTCAGCTTCAATATTAGTTTTACTCATAGTGCTGTGGTATTTTTCTTTTCCGGTTGCTTAGTGACGGTTTTTTGAGCTTTGTGCTGGTTGATGGGTTGCTGCAAAGACGCCGCTAGTACATCCATGTAGGCTCCCGTATTGTGTTGCGTGCAAACGCGGCGTATTTGCTGCGAAAGGTATTAGCCTGGCGGGACGACGTGCTTCAACGGTAGCATTGATCATTCCATCATAGGCTCCAATTTTGCCTCCAGCATGACCCAATACCAGAGAAACTGTTGCTGATTTACTCATTTTGATTCCCTCTTGATTTATAAACTTGAACAATTTTTAAAACAATATAAACAAACAGACAAACAATATAAGACCATACGAAATAAAAATATCTTTCATAAGGTGGTTTCACCGCATCAGAAAGCTCATGCCCAAACTCTCTATTTAACAAAACCACCCTTTTCCCACTTGAATCAAGCAGCTCTATTTCTTTTATTACTGCCTTATATAAATGACCAGATGCAAGATTTTCTTTTTTAGACTTAAGACCAGAGACAACAACCCTAAAAATTTCAGTTTGTTTTTTTTTTGGAAAACGAAACCAACCCTCTACAAAGCGACTCCGTCATGCTTCTGCACTTCGCTGAAAATAAATCTTTAGAGCCATCAGTAAACACAAGTGCTGGCAAAGACCTGCCGGCTGATAGCGCTTTATATGAGTATATGTTCGTATACTCTTTTTCGAATATCTCATCATGGTATCGGGCAAGCACAAGGCTGTCTAAAATCATCCCACCCCACCACAGCAGACAAATAACCAAAAGCCAAAATAAAATAACTTTAACTTTTTCATAAAAATATAGTGGCCTGCCAAGACGGCGCTCTTCCCGATAAAAAATCGAATCTTTTGGATCTGTTTGCTTTCTTTTCATAAACACCCCATCACGCAACCTGCTGCAAACCCCGCACATTTCCGGAGCCACTTATCATTGGCAGGCCACGCAGGGATTCGGGCACTTCAATCTGTTCGGCAAACTGGGTGTCAAAGGTATCAATGGCCAGATGAAACTCGCCCATGGCGCTTTCTGTGCCGTCGGTGCGGGTGAAGCTGCCTTCACGGGCCAGGGTATTGCCGTTGCTTTGTTTCTGATTTTTCAGAGTGCTGCCCAGATTGAGCGAGGCAATACCGGCATCGGCCAGATATATCAGCTCGCCCTCACTGGTAACGCCGTTTTGGTCACTGTCAATCCAGAGCTTCAACTCGGCAAAAGCGGGATCAGAAGCATCGAGAATGCCGTCGCCGTTAGCATCCAAAGCAGCCAAGGCGGCAAAGCCATTGGGTGCCAAGCTGCCATCGGGCATTGGGGTAAAATCGCCAAACAATTCCGCGCCGTCATCAATCAGACCATTACTGTTCCTGTCCCAAACCAGCAAGGCATCGCCTTCACCCACCCAACCGGTTTTAGAAAGAATGCCGTCGCCGTTGTGGTCGAAGTAGATATGAGAGGACAAACCGACCGTTTGCAGGCCGTTGCCGTCAAGGTCGAGGATGATGGGGTCGCGGGGTGGTTGCCAGCTTTTGGCTTTTCCAAAGTAATCAGCTATCACTCCCCTATTGTTATAAACAAAAAGTCCTGCACTAACCACAGCAAAAGTAGTACGAACCCAAGGATTTACTTGAAGGATTGTCAACCCGAATCCCAGAAGTAAATCTCCTGTTTTTTGGATTACAGTTGCATAATCACCACCAGTTGCTGTTCCGTCAGCTATTTTCTCACCCAGAGCACCAACAGATGCAGCCCATGCAGCTTGGCCAAAAACCAATTTAGCGTATCCCATGCCAAAAGTCCCGGCTATTCTATTTCCTACTTGAGCAGCGACAAAACTAGCTGCTGCTGTTCCTGCTGCTGTATTTTGTATTACACTCATTATAACTCTCCCTCTAAAGCAAGCTAACTAAAACGAAAAATATTCCAGCCAGAAAAAAAATCATCCATTTCTCTCTAAGAAAAAAAACTATTTTTTTCATGCTAGGATTTTCAATATAAAAAACCTCCAGCTCCTTCTTAGGGTCTCTGAATATTTCAAGCCATACATAAACAGAAATAAAGCAAAAAACCAGAAGTAAAACTCCAATAACAAGGAAAAAATCATTCATCTCCTACCCCTTAAAATCACGACATATACAGCTGAAAGAAATTCATCCCAAACATTTACAATTAAACCAAAAACATATCCCGATATAAAAACCCCCAAGATCAATGTAAGCCTTGTATCTTCTATTGAATATTTTTGACCAGCAAAACCTACAGCAAAAAAAACAATCAAGCTGTAAAAAACAAACATAAAAAAAGAATCTATTAGACTGCTAGAGTTATGCTCTTTATATATAGGCCACCCAAGCTTAAAAATTTTAAAAAGGCGAGAAATACCGTTAAACATAACACCAAAAACAACACTTAAAGAAAAATAATAAGAACCAATTCCCGACCACTCAAAGCCAACGATAGAATACACCCATGAAAAAAAATCTCTTGTTCGTAAAATAAAACAAAACCCATCAGAAATATAAAAATAAAAACATAGCGTCAAATATGCTACAAA
>NZ_JAUCDY010000016.1:0-58548 GCF_030362935.1 Thiopseudomonas acetoxidans | reverse complement strand
AGTGCGTCGCTGCATCTGAGGTGGCGTATTATAGAGGCCAATCTTTTTACGTCAAGGGGTTTTAAAAAATAATTTTTTGCCGCCCTACTTTTGACAGTACGGCGCACCCTAAACTCTATTGACTAGCTTCACTCTTGCGAAACTTCTCTTACCCGCCTGACAGACATACTCTCTACCCAGCTCACAAACAAACTCTTTTTGCACCACAGCGCCATCAACTTTTACACTGCCGTTTTCGAGCAAGTTGCGCGCACTAGCGGCATTTTTTACCAAACCTGCACGATTAAGCACCGCAGCAATCGGTAATTCATTATCGGCCTGTACTTCCTTGTACGGCAGGTCTTCCGGTAGTTCTCCATCTGCCAACCTATTACCCACCGACATGTGCGCGCCGGCTGCCGCTTCTTCACCATGAAAACGTGCAATGAGCTCGCGCGCCAACTCTATTTTGATGTCTCTGGGATTCGCGCCAGCCGCTACGTCTTGCTGCAACTGCTTAATGTACTTAATGGGTTTAAAGCTGAGCAACTCGTAGTAGCGCCAGATAAGCTCATCAGGCATTGAAACGATCTTGTTAAACATCACCCCAGGTGGCTCTTGAATACCTACATAGTTGCCAAGCGATTTGGACATTTTTTTCACCCCATCCAAACCCTCCAGCAAAGGCACCGTGATAACACATTGCGGCTCCATGCCGTAACTGCGCTGTAGCTCGCGCCCCATCAACAAGTTAAAGGTCTGATCCGTCCCACCTAGTTCAACATCCGCCTTTAAAGCAACCGAATCGTAACCCTGCACCAACGGATACAAAAACTCATGTATCGCAATAGGCTGCTGACTGGTATAGCGGTTATGAAAATCTTCGCGCTCAAGCATTCGCGCAACCGTATAAGTAGAAGCCAGCTTTATGAAATCCACCGGCGTTAGCTCATTGAGCCAAGTCGAGTTAAATGCCACTTCAGTTTTTTGCGGATCTAAAATTTTGAACACTTGCTCTTTATAGGTTTCAGCGTTGGCCAAAACCTGCTCACGGGTTAATGGCGGGCGCGTCGCACTTTTCCCACTTGGGTCGCCAATCATGCCGGTAAAATCACCAATCAGAAAAACCACATGGTGCCCGAGCTCTTGAAATGCTCTCAATTTATTAATCAGCACTGTGTGACCAAGATGCAAATCAGGCGCAGTCGGGTCAAAACCCGCTTTAATGCGCAACGGCACGCCTTTACGTAATTTCTCTACTAATTCAGATTCAACCAGCAGGCTCTCTGTTCCCCGTTTAATTATTTCAAGCTGCTCATCGACTGACACATTTATTGACATACGTCTCCCACCTAATTTTTTATTCATTAAAATCAATACACGCGAATCATAATAAACTTGTTTGCTGAACGCTTGTCAGATGCTTTTCGCCAACCGCTATCTGAACCGAAGCACCTTAACAGATGCTACTAACCTAGAAAAAAGTATAACAAGCACCCATTATCATCTGTTTTTATTGCTTTTAGTGAAGATATCCCTTGCAACCCGTAAGCTTTGCTTATACTTTACCAGTTATTTTTACTAGACCTATTAATTATTATGACTACAGAACATATTTCCACCGAGCCTACGGGCGAGTTGTCTTATCCAAAAAATAGACTACTTGCAGCCAGCGGAATCACAGCTTTACTGTGTTTTACTTTGATGGTTTACCCCTCGCGCCAAGTTGAAGCCAAGAAAACTTTTCTTGATGTGTCCTCTGAAGAAGTCTCCTACATTGACCAACAAACTGAGTTTTTTGACGGCATCGATACCGACACTGAGTTCGCCGGCATTGAAGACACTTACAGCCTTGAAGACGAACCTACCGACGAGCCCTTGACCCCCACGGCTGAAGTTGACCAAGATACCCAGCAAATCGTAGTGGTTAAAAGCGGTGATACGCTATCAAGTATTTTCTCCAATGTGGGTCTAAGCAATGCTGTTTTGATGGGAATTCTTGAGCAAGATCCTAAAGCCAAGCGCTTTACCAATCTGAAGATCAATCAAAAACTGGTTTTTACCTTCAACCCTGACCGTACACTTAAAGAATTAGCCAGTGATATCAGCCCACTAAAAAGCATTCATATTACTCAAGCCGCTGCCAGCGACACCTATAGCTTTAGCGAGCAGGTTAAGCAAACATCAACAGAGCATAAAGTGGTTTCTGGCACCATTTCGCAAACCCTGCTCGGCGCAACAAAAGAAGCTGGTCTGCCTTACAAGCTCACTCTGGATCTGGCTAACATCTTTGGCTACGACATCGATTTTGCGCAAGACCTGAGAAAAGGCGATAATTTCAGTGTTGTTTACGAGCAGAAAAAAATAGATGACAAGGTCGTTAGCAGTGGCAATATTTTAGCCGCCCAGTTTACTAACAGAGGCAAAACCTATACCGCTGTTCGTTATACCAACAAACAAGGCTATACAAGCTATTACGATGACAAAGGCAGCAGCACACAGAAAGCTTTTATTCGCACCCCTGTTGATTTTAGCCGCATTAGTTCAAGATTCAACCTAGGCCGCAAACATCCAGTACTCAACACTATTCGTGCACACAAAGGCGTGGATTATGCTGCCCCTATAGGCACACCCGTAAAAGCCACCGGGGACGGTAAAATAATTGTGGCGGGCCGCCGTGGTGGTTATGGCAATACAGTAATTATTCAGCACGGCAACAAATACCGCACTGTATACGCTCACCTTAGAGGTTTCGCTAAAGGTATCCGCAGTGGCTCACAAGTCAAACAAGGGCAGGTTATTGCTTACGTTGGAACCACAGGTTTATCGACGGGACCACACCTGCATTATGAATTTCAGGTTAATGGCGCACACGTTGATCCACTCAGCCATACGCTGCCCGCAGCAGACCCTATTCCAAAAAACGAGCTTGCTCGTTTCAAGCAACAAGCAGCTCCTCATCTAGCTATGCTTGAACAAAGCAATGCGCAGATTGCGATGGCTGATAAAGAGTAAGTTCGGTGCTCAAATACATAGGCATAATGTCAGGCACCAGTTTGGATGGGCTTGACATATGCCTAGTGGAAATAAACAGCACGATACAGCTCATCGATAGTACCTATCTCGATTTTCCCTCCGAGCTTCGCCAAGAGCTTTTACAACTTTGCTCCCCCACACATAACGAACTTGAACGCCTATCGCTGGCTGAACAACAGTGGGCCAGACTCGCTGCTCAAGGTGTGAAGCAACTGTTACAACAGCAAAATCTTACAGCAGCTGATATCACGGGCATTGGCAGTCACGGGCAAACTATTCGTCATCATCCAGAATTAGGTTTCAGCGTTCAAATTGGTGCTCCCGCTTTGTTAGCCGAGCTTACCAACATCAGTGTCGTCAGTCATTTCCGTCAACGTGATATCGCTGCAGGTGGTCAAGGTGCACCGCTTGTCCCAGCCTTCCATGAATGGGTGTTTAAGCCAGACGCACGCAGCAAAGCGATCGTCAATATCGGCGGCTTTAGTAATATTACTTTTTTAAACGCTAACTTACCTACCACCGGCTTTGATTGCGGTCCTGGCAACGCGTTACTCGATGCTTGGATACAGCAGCATCAACAGCAGTTATACGACAATAATGGCGCATGGGCTGCATCGGGTGTGCTCTCTGAGAGGCTTTTACAGCAGCTGCTACTGGCTGATTTCTTCCATCAACAAGGACCTAAAAGCACTGGGCGCGAGCTATTTAACCTACCTTGGCTATCACAACAGCTCAGCAGTTTTCCTGAACTATCTACCGCTGATGTGCAGTGTACGTTGGTAGAGCTAACCGCTACAGCTATTAGTCAAGCCGTTCAGCAACACTCACAGGCTGTGCAGGAGCTTTGGGTGTGTGGTGGTGGCGCGCACAACGGTTATTTGCTTAAACGACTCAGCGCGCATTTGCCCAACACTAAGGTCGGCGTAACCGACGAACAGGGTGTGCCAGCAGACTGGATGGAAGCCATGGCTTTTGCTTGGCTCGCTTACTGTTGTTTAACCAAGCAGCCTGCTAACTTGCCCGAGGTGACTGGCGCCCAAGGACCTAGAATATTAGGCGCTATTTACCCAGCCTAGACGGAGAAGGACGAACCGCAACCACAGGTGGTGGTGGCGTTAGGGTTATTGATAATGAAGCGCGAGCCTTCTAGACCTTCGGTATAGTCCACCTCAGCACCTGCTAAATACTGAAAGCTCATAGGATCAACTACTAGTCTAACGCCTTCGCGATACACGACCGTATCATCCTCAGCGAGTTCTTCATCGAAAGTAAAGCCGTACTGGAAACCGGAACATCCGCCGCCTGTAATAAATACACGCAGCATCAGACGATCATTGCCTTCTTCATCAATCAGGCTCTTAACTTTCTGGGCAGCGACCTCGGTAAAATGCATTGCCGCTGTTGGCTCGAATGATTCAACACTCATAGTTTATGTCTCACTAAAAAACTTTTGTATATCCTATCAAATTAGTCAAGTATCTGCACTGATTTTATGGCATTAATGCAGGAGCGTGCAAACCCAGCTTTTCATCTAGAGCAAACATAATATTCATATTCTGCACGGCTTGACCGGAAGCGCCCTTCACGAGGTTATCGATGGCCGACAAAATCACCACTTTGCTGCCATTTTGTGGGCGTTGCACAGCAATGCGGCACATATTAGAGCCCTTAACGCTGCGCGTTTGCGGGAGCATTCCTGCAGGCAGCACATCGACAAAGGGTTCGCTAGCATAACGTTGTTCGAACAGCTGCTGCACATCAATAGTTTGATCAATGTCAGCGGTATAGAGCGTGGCGTGAATCCCACGAATCATCGGCACTAAATGCGGCACAAAGGTAACTTGCATAGCTTTCTTAGCTGCACGTGAGAGACCTTGCTCAATCTCAGGCAAGTGACGGTGTCCGTTCACTGCGTAAGCCATTACGTTCTCGGTGGCCTCACAGAATAATGAGCCCAGCTTGGTTCCGCGACCCGCACCACTAACCCCTGAAACACAGCTTGCGATTAAATGCTGGCCATTCAACAGGCCTTGCTCGGCTAAGGGTAAGAAACCCAGTTGCACGGCGGTAGGGTAACAGCCGGGGACAGCGATTAAGCGCGCACCTTTGATGTTCTCTCGATTCACTTCAGGTAAGCCGTAAACCGCTTGGCTCATTAGCTGCGGTGCGCCATGGGCTTGGCCGTACCACTTCTCCCACAGTGCAATATCCTCTAAGCGAAAATCAGCCGACAGATCAATCACTCGGGTTCCGGTTGCCAGAATGTCTGCGGCCATGCCGTGCGCGACGCCATGCGGAGTGGCAAAAAATACGACGTCACAGGTTCCTAGCTCTTGCGCACTGGGATTACTGAATTTTAGATCATCATAGTAGCCACGTAAATTTGGGTACATATCCACCACGGATACGCCTTCTTCGGTACGCGAGGTAATTATTTCTACCTGCGCCTGCGGATGCTGCGACAAAATGCGTAACAGCTCCACGCCTGTGTAGCCGGTACCCCCGACAATAGCGACCTTTATCATCACCACACCTCAAGCTCTGAACAAAATTTATGTTTGCAAGATGAATACTGAGTTACAACGTACTACTATAGTAACAAAATTCCCAAGTTAGCAGCGCAATTAATCCCTAGGGATTTGCTTTAAATTTCGTACTGGAGCTACACCTAATGACCTATCTTTGGCTAAAAGCCTTACATATCATCGCGGTAATTTGCTGGTTTGCCGGCTTGTTTTATCTGCCTAGACTCTTTGTTTATCATGCTTCTAGCGATGACCAAGTAAGTCACGAGCGTTTTTGCATTATGGAGCGCAAACTTTACCGCGGTATTATGCACCCCTCCATGGTTGCCACGGTAATTTTTGCTGTCAGCATGCTGTACATTAATCCAGCCTTACTCAAAATGCCCTGGATGCATATAAAAATCACCCTTGGTTGCTTGCTGATTGTTTATCATTTTTCACTGGGCATGTTTCTCAAGCGCTTTGCCACCCAAGCTAACAGCAAATCCCATGTATTTTACCGTTGGTATAACGAACTGCCGGTCATTTTCTTGTTGGCAATCGTATTTTTAGCCATCTTAAAGCCCAGCTTTTAAATAGACGCTGTAGCGTAGTGAATTCATCAGCCTGCATGCACAGTACGATTAGCGGCCCAGTTGCGCAAAGCTGTTAGTTCCTCAGCCATCAATACAGCTAATGGTACTGTACGCTGCAGCATTTCCACGAGCAACTGCTGCCCTACATCCACTTGCCGTGCTTGCGCCGCATACAACGCAGAGACCACCGCTTGTTCAATTTCAGCGCCCGAGTAGCCCTCTGTCAGCATCGCCAGTTCCGGTAGGTTGAAATACTGCAACGCCAGTTCACGCCGCTCAAGGTGAATGCGGAAAATTTCTTCGCGTACTTTAGGCTCTGGTAAATCAACAAAAAATATCTCATCAAAACGACCCTTGCGCATTAGCTCAGGCGGTAAGCGCTTGATTACGTTCGCCGTAGCCACCACAAATACAGGCGTTTTTCGCTCTGCCATCCAGGTTAGTAAGGTGCCTAAAATTCGTTGACTAACCCCGCCATCCAACTCACCGGTAGCCAAACCCTTTTCTAGTTCATCCATCCAGAGCACACAGGGTGACATCCCCTCAGCTAAAGCCAAGGCCTCGCGTAAATTGCGTTCTGTCTCACCAAAAAATTTGTTATACAGCGTGGCGAAATCCAAGCGCAATAAAGGCAAACCCCATAACCCTGCTACGGCTTTGGCTGCCAAACTTTTACCACTACCCTGCGCACCTAGCAGTAACACACCCTTGGGCATATCCTGCATATTATTGGCCATAAACGCAGCCTGACGCTCTGCCAGCCAACGCTTAAGATTAACTAGTCCGCCGACATCAGCAAAACGCGCCACATCGGCTTCATAGGTCAGCACACCTTCCAGTTCCAGCAGCTGAAATTTCGCCTTATTAAGTTCCGGTAAGTCTTCTTGTGTGATAGCACCATCATCACAAATAATGCTACGCGCTAAAATACGCGCATCCGCGTGGCTTAAACCACGCAGGTTTTTAACTACTTGCTGCATTGTTTTACTATCTGAGCGCACACGCACGCCACGATTTTTCTGACTCCAGTTGGCCGCCTCCTCGCGCACAATGGCTAGCAGTTCATCTTCGCTGGGCAATGCTAAGTTAAAACGTGCAGCATAGCGCTGTACTTCAACCGGTAGTTTTAACGCATGGGATACTAAAATTAGCGTTGGCTTATGCACTCCCTCTGCTATCGCAATATCCTTAATTAAACGCACAATCAAAGGGTTATCTTGCCAGTAAGGGTGCAAATCAAAAAAAACGTACATGCCGTCTTGCAAATCAGCTTTTACATAACGCAAAGCCGCTTCCACCTCATGAGCATTTTCTATGCGACTGCCCTTAAAGTCCATTCTGCGCATACCCTCGGTAATTGACCAAACCACCAAGCTAGTTCCGCGCTGCACCGCCACAGAGGTTAGCGTTTCCAACACCCTTAATTCATCCCATGACTCTATAGCTACTAGACGCACCTTTCCATCGAGCACTAACTGCAAGTCTCTGATATCGTTTTTCATTGCTAACATCCTTTTAACTAAACTGTCTGGCTCAAACGGCCATAGGTAGTTAAACTCATTGGGTATTTTATTTGGACAGGGGTAAATTGATGGATTGTTTATTTTGTAAAATTACCGCCGGTGAAATTCCAGCCAAGAAAATTTATGAGGACGAACTCGTTGTAGCTTTTCATGATATCGCGCCGCAAGCTCCGGTACATTTTTTAGTTATCCCCAAAAAACACATCAGCACCTTAAACGATTTAACTGAAGCTGATCGTGAGCTGGCTGGGCATATTTTATACACGGCACAGCGTTTAGCCAACGAACTAGGCTGCGAGCAAGGTTACCGAGTAACGATGAATTGTAACGAGCTTGGCGGGCAAACTGTTTATCATATACACATGCATGTACTGGGTCAGCGTCAGTTGACTTGGCCGCCCGGCTAAATAGCATTTTCAACACAAAAGGTTTTAAGTTATGTCTACACAGCGTCACTACTCTCTGGCCGATCGCTTAACGCAACAAGCCGATGCCTTACTACGCACGCTAATTCCTTCCAGTTGCCAACCAGCGCGCCCCTCACCTGCCCTAGCACATAGCGAGGATACCAGCCTTGATGCTGCAGACAAAAAGCACATCGCAGGCTTAATGCGGGTTAATCATACTGGTGAAGTATGCGCGCAAGCACTTTACCAAGGCCAAGCACTGACCGCGCGCCGCGAAGAAATACGTGAAGCGATGGAACAGGCGGCTGCCGAAGAAATTGACCACTTGGTTTGGTGTGAAGAGCGCCTTAAACAACTGGACAGTCATACCAGCGTGCTCAACCCAATCTTCTATGGTTTATCCTTTGCCATAGGTGCGGGCGCTGGAGCTATTAGCGATAAGATCAGTCTAGGTTTTGTTGCTGCAACCGAAGATCAAGTATGCAAGCATCTGGACGATCATCTCGGTCAAATTCCCATGACCGACGGTAAAAGCCGCGCAATTTTGCAACAAATGCGTATTGATGAAGAGGAGCACTCAACCAATGCCATTGCTGCCGGTGGTTATCGCTTCCCGACACCAGTTAAAGCAGGCATGAGTTTGCTAGCTAAGCTGATGACCGCCTCTACGTACCGTATCTAATACAGCGCCACAAAAAAGCTGCCTAACTCTGCACCAATACAGAGCGTGCGAATATAGGCAGCTTCTTTGTTACTTAACAAAACACTGAAAATTTAACGATTCAGCTTAGGCATATTGCGGCCATAGAAAATCTCGAGCATTTCATGGCGCAGGCGTTCTTCCACATCGCGCCGCTGCTCATAAGAAAGATTCTCCGACGCCTCACCAAACAAATAGTTATCCAGCTCAAAGTCCTTCAACAGCATTTTGGTGTGGAACATATTTTCTTGGTACACGTTCACATCTGTCATTTGATAGTTGGCGCGCGTGTCTTCTGACAAATAGTTCTGGATCGAGTTAATCTCGTGATCAATAAAGTGCTTGCGCCCTTCCACATCGCGGGTAAAACCACGCACGCGGTAATCGATGGTGACAATGTCTGAATCAAACTGGTGGATGAGGTAGTTCAACGCCTTCAAGGGCGAAATGACGCCGCAAGTTGAGACATCAATATCCACGCGGAACGTGGCAATACCGTCAATCGGGTGAATTTCAGGATAGGTATGCACGGTGATATGGCTTTTATCCAAGTGTGCCAAAATTGTTTCCGGCAGCGGGCCAGGCGACTCAGCCATCTGGCTTTCTGTAGGAACAACAGGCTCCTCAGAAATTAGGATGGTCACACTCGCACCCTGAGGGTCATAGTCTTGACGAGCAATGTTTAAAATATTCGCGCCAATAATCTCGACCACATCAGTCAAAATTTGCGTCAGGCGTTCGGCATCATACTCTTCATCGATATAGGCCACATAGGCTTGCTGATCGGCGGGAGTACGCGCATAGCTAATATCGTAGATGTTAAAGCTCAGCGTATTGGTCAGGTTATTAAACCCGTGTAACTTAAGTTTATTGGTCAAAGCTAGACCCTCTTGGTGGTACGGCAAAGCCGCATTATTTCTGCATGCCTGTCAATTGCTGCACTGTATTGGCAGCAGTTGCGTAGGGCGGTTTTCACCTCTTCGCAATTGCGATTCTGGTTGTCGCACCGGGATTGGTGCTATAAAAAGGCGCGCCATTATGCAAAGCATATTGTTTTAGCGCTACCTATATTTTCAATGCACCGGCTTATACCGTTAACCCTGCTCAACAATGCTAAAACTGTGGCTAATTACTACACCCGCACGCCCTAGCATAATGGACGCGGAACAGTATTTTTCTGCCGACAGTTCTACCGCACGCTTTACCGCAGTTTCTTTTAACTGGCTACCGGTGACCACGAAGTGCAAGTCAATTTCAGTAAACACCTTGGGCTCTGTATCAGTACGCTTAGCTTTAATTTCTAGCTCACAGCCACGCACATCTTGGCGTGACTTGCGCAGAATACTCACCACATCAAAGCTGCTGCAACCGCCAAGTCCCATTAACAGCATTTCCATAGGTCGGGCCGCGAGGTTTTTGCCGCCTGCTTCTGGAGGGCCATCCATAATCACCAGATGACCAGAACCTGACTCAGCCATAAAAATCGTATCCTCTACCCACTTAACTCGTGCCTGCATTATTTAATTCTCCCTAAGGAACCTCTGAATAACGTTACCGAGGACGCTAACACAAGGCAAAAACGTGCGAAAAAGCGCAGTTTACACCGAGTAAATGAGCATTTTGAGTACGTTTTTAACGCAGTGGTAGCTACGCAGGTAGTTATTCAGAGGCTTCCTAAATCTAAAAACAACTTAGAATCGCATTTAATTGCCCTACAGCAATACTAAGTATATTGCTTTAGTCTAGCTTAGAGTCTTAACAGCAATTCACATAACTCTATTTTAAAAATACATTTTCTTGACGAAAGCCCTATTTGTATGTCAGATTCGTTTAGTTAAAGTAAATGTAATATTTGAATCTTGACTAGATTTTAGTCCAAGTAAAGACGTAGTACTTCGGAGCATGGTCTACCAATTTCCCAAACTTAAGTTATTGCCTGCCAAAAGCAATTCCTTGCTTGGCTACATTCATTGAGGTTTTGCATGGTCGCTATCAATCTTCCACCAAAAATTAAAAATATCGAAAAGATTCTTGCCCATTGCCACCGCAGACGCTTTGCCAACAAAAGCACAATAATTTATGCCGGTGACCGCAGTGAGTCACTTTTTTTTATTGTGCAAGGTTCTGTTACGATCCTAATTGAGGATGACGAAGGCAAAGAGATGATTATCGCCTACTTAAACCAAGGCGATTTTTTTGGTGAGCTGGGCGTCTTTAATCCCAATAACGTTGAGCTATTACGCAGCGCTTGGGTGCGCGCACGCACCGAGTGCGAAGTTGCAGAAATCAGCTATACCAAATTCAAGGAAATCGCTGCACAAGATCCTGAAATTCTTTACACCTTGGGCCAGCAAATGGCTGAGCGCTTGCGCAACACCACACGTAAAGTCGGTGACCTAGCCTTCCTTGATGTGACTGGGCGTGTCGCTCGTACACTATTAGACTTATGCAAACAGCCTGATGCCATGACCCACCCTGACGGCATGCAAATTAAAATCACACGCCAAGAAATTGGCCGTATTGTCGGTTGCTCAAGAGAGATGGTTGGCCGTGTACTTAAAAACCTTGAAGAGCAAGAACTCGTTCATGTACGCGGAAAAACCATGGTGGTTTTCGGCACTCGCTAAGCCAACCGCATACAAAAAAGGCATAGTTTTCGCTATGCCTTTTTTATTGCTAGCGCTTAACGGGACGTTTTTGTAATTTGCGCTGCAATGTTCGTCTGTGCATACCTAACGCACGCGCCGTAGCAGAAATGTTACCGTCATTTTCATTTAACACCCGCTGAATGTGCTCCCACTGCAAACGGTCCACAGAAATAGGGTTTTCAGGCACCAGATTTTCTATTTCTGCGCGATCAGACAGCAAAGCTACTAACACATCATCTGCATCCGCTGGTTTGCACATATAATTTTGCGCACCTCGCTTAATGGCTTCAACCGCAGTAGCAATACTGGAATAACCCGTCAAAATCAGCACCTTCATTTCCGGGTCTAACTCCAATAGTTTGGGCAGCAACACCAACCCCGAGTCGCCTTCCATTTTTAGATCCAACACCGCATATTCCGGCGAATCCTGCTTCGCCAACATCAAACCCTCGTCTGCAGAGCTAGCGATTGAAACACGTAATCCACGCCTGGTCATCGCACGCGCCATCACGCGCGTAAAGGTGGGATCATCATCCACTAATAGCAAATGCGGATGTTCATCACCATCAAAGAGTATTTCTTCACTCATAACTCACTCCTAATTAAAACAAATCTGTCTGCAAGCGCGGTAAACACAGCTCAGTCAAGGTGCCGCCGCCTTCTTGGTTGTATAACTTAACCGTGCCGCCGGCGCGATTAACGCTGGCTTGACTCAAAAACAAGCCTAAGCCCAAACCTTTACCCTTAGTGGTAATAAAAGGCTTGCCTAGCTGCTCAGCAATTTCTAAGGGCACGCCATCGCCATAATCGCGAATGGTTAAATGAATCCATTGCCTATCCCAAGTTAAACGAATAGATAGGTTTTCCGGGCAAGCATCGGCGGCGTTATTGAGCAAATTTAATAGCGCTTGGGTTAGATCAGCAGGCGGCATTACCTTAGGCACAGCGCCTACACCTTCATAGCTATAGGTATAGTTAGCTTCAGGCCGCATCAGATGCCAGCGGTTTAAGGCTTTTTCAAACCAGTGCACTACCGTCTGCTCTTCTACAGCAAAACGCCGATCTGCTTCAGCGGCGCGCACTAAATTTTGCAGGGTTTCTTTACAGAGCAAAACCTGCTCTTGTAATAGGGCAATATCTTCTTGCAAGCTAGGTTCATGCTTATGTTCTTGGCGTAATTCGGTTAACAGTACACTCATTGTTGATAGTGGTGTACCTAATTCGTGCGCGGCTCCAGCCGCCTGAGTAGCTACCGCAAGCAGTTGCTGATCGCGCATACCCTCTTCGCGTCTTGCCGCACGAAACTCTTCTTGCTCACGCACTGCGGCTGCCATCTTAGTCACAAAAAAGGTTATAAATGCAGCGGATAACGCAAAATTGGCCCACATGCCAAACAAGTGCAAACTGATTAACAGCTCATTAATCTGCTCGCCGACAATATGCAGCGGTCGATACCAAATAAGCAGCGCTGTATAACCTGTCAGCGCCAAGCCACTCAAAAAAGCCGAATAAAACCAAGGCAAAGTAGCCGCGGCAATCGTCAGTGGCACCAAATAATAGGCAACAAAGGGGTTGGTCGAACCGCCTGTGTAATACAACAGTCCGCTATGAATAAGCAGATCAAACGCCAACTGAATTGCAAATTCCAATTCGGTTACCGGCCAAGTGCCGCGCAGTCTGAGCACTGTCAGCACATTCACCGCGACTGACAATGACAACAGCATCACCAACTGTGTCCATGCCAGCGCAAACCAATCATTTAGATAAACAAAACCTAAAGTCCCTGCTTGCGAACAGAACACCACAAGTCGAATTAATACTAACCGCCACAGGTTTTGTTTACTCGCTGAAAGCAAATGGCTAGGTGTTAGCATAGCAGTCCTTCGGATATTAAAAACATTAGCACTCCTAGTGTATAAGAGGTTACCTTGCTAAACATAGGTGCTGCAGCAACTGCGACTCTTAGTCTCAGTTCTGAGGAACCTATTCAGCAAAACCGCCTCATATTGAAAAACTAAATAGAGAGCCAGTTATGTATCAACCAAAAACCATTTTCAATCTCGCGACCTGCTTCACCTTAGCATTGACCGCCAATACAGCATTGGCACAAACCCATTACAACCAAGTTTCTCTGCGCGCGGAAGCCAGTGTTGAAGTGCCGCATGATTTAATGCAGGTTGTGCTATATACCGAAGAGCAGGACAGCGATGCAGCGCGCTTGGCAGAACAGATTACGCAAAAGCTCAATCAAGCGATCGCCCGTAGCAAACAAGCTAGTCAGGTAAAAATCTCCTTGGGAAGCCGGCATAGTCAACCGGTGCATCAGGACAAATCACAGAAAATCATTGCTTGGCGCGAACGCGCTGAACTGCGCCTAGAAAGCACTGATTTTGCACAACTGTCCACATTGACAGGACAGCTGCTACGGGATTTAAATATGGCCAGTATGCGCTTTGCTATTGCCAGCGCAACACGGGTTGAGCATGAAAACCAGCTGCTCAGTGAAGCCATTGATGCCTTTTCCGCCCGCGCCAAACTCACCAGCGCGGCGCTAGGCGGTAAAGATTACAAATTAGTGAATCTTAATTTAAATAGCCAAGGCGGCTATCAACCACCCACGTACCGTTCGGCGATGGTGATGAAAGCGCAAGCCGATGAGTCCTACAGCACGCCAGAGATTGAAGCAGGCACCAGCGAGTTGAAAATGATCGCTGACGGGATGATCGAAGTGATCCATTAAGAAGCCAAGCAGCAACCTTCTTGTTGCATAGAAGGTTGCTGGCGTGGTGCTTAGATTAAATGCAGAACTGTTTTAACGGCGGAAAGCCGTTGAACTCAACTGAGCTATAACTGGTGGTGTACGCACCGGTAGACAACCAGTACAGCCGATCACCGCTGGCTAGGTTAAGCGGCAAACCGTATTTGTAGTTTTCATACATGATGTCCGCGCTGTCGCAGGTCGGCCCAGCAATTATCACATCTTCCAGCTCGCCTTGTTTTTCGGTCCAAATCGGAAACTTAATGGACTCATCCATGGTTTCAATCAGGCCAGAAAACTTACCCACGTCGGTAAACACCCAGCGCTCAATCGCCATACGGGATTTGCGCGATACCAACACCACCTCACTGACCAAAACGCCGGCATTGGCCACCAACGAACGGCCTGGCTCAAGAATGATCTCCGGCATATTGTCGCCAAAGTCTTCCTGTAAAAAACGGGTGATTTCTTCCGCGTAAGCGGTCAACGGGTTGGTTTTGGTCAGATAATTGGCTGGAAAACCACCGCCCAGATTAATCATCTGCAACTCAATACCGTCTTCAGCTTTCAAGCGGGTAAAGATATGTTTGACCTTGCCGATGGCTGCATCCCAAACGCCGATTTCTCGCTGCTGCGAACCCACGTGGAAAGAAATGCCGTAGGGAACCAAACCCAGCTCACGCGCCAGCACTAACAAGTCCATCGCCATATCCGGCTGACAGCCAAACTTGCGTGACAAAGGCCAGTCCGCAGAGCTAGAGCCTTCGGTCAGAATACGTACATAGACTTTTGAGCCCGGCGCGGCTTTGGCAATATTGCGCAAATCTTGCGCTGAGTCGGTAGCGAACATACGCACGCCCTGCTCATAAAAATAGCGCACATCGCGAGCTTTTTTGATGGTGTTGCCGTAACTGACTTGCTCAGGCTTTACACCACAGGCCAATACCTTATCCAGCTCATAGATCGAGGCAATATCAAAGTTTGCACCTTTGTCATTTAACAGCTTAGTAATTTCTACCGCCGGGTTCGCCTTTACCGCATAGTAAATCTTGGCGTAAGGAAAATTGCCTTCCAGCTCATCATAAGCACGGCCGATGGTATCTAGGTCGAGCACGACAAAAGGGGTTTCTTGCTGATCAGCAAAGGCTTTGATTTTCGCAAAAGTTGCGGGTGCGAAGTAGTCTTCCACACGAATGGACATAGCAATTCCTCCGAACAGAACGCCAGATGTAGCTGTGGCCACATGGAACGTCTGTTTTGTAAGTCGAAAAAAGGGGTGAAATAGAACGCTTAATCCGTTTCCCCACTTTGGTTCGCCTACTTCCCAAGGCATGTCGCCGAGGAGTAACAGCGGTAAAACCGCCAACCTCTCGTCGTCAGTACTTGAGCCGGATGGATCGTTTCAGCATGAGCGTTCGCCGCGAACTTTATGGGGTTTACGCTACAAATGCAACAGTGCAGCGTATTGATTTTTCACCGCCTTATTTCCTGCGTTACTGCTGGTACAGCTTAAATCACCCTCAACACTAGCACGTATTACAAGCAGCTGTCTTTGCTTATATTCTATTTAGCTATAAGCAAACAGCTTTATATTCCTTTAAGCATAACCAAGAATAGAGCATAGTAACCCCACTGATTCACGACAGAGGTAATGACAATGAGTATTCAGCTAGGCGATATCGCACCAAACTTTCAGCAAGACTCCAGCGAAGGCTTGATCGACTTTCACGAATGGCTAGGCGATAGCTGGGGCGTATTATTCTCGCATCCAGCCGACTTCACACCTGTGTGCACCACGGAATTAGGCTTTACTGCCAAGCTTAAAGATGAATTTGCGGCGCGCAACGTTAAAGCCATTGCTTTATCCGTTGACCCAGTGGATTCACACCATGAGTGGATTAAGGACATTAACGAAACACAAAACACCGTGGTTAACTTCCCCATTTTAGCCGATGACGATCGTAAGGTTTCTCAGCTGTATGACTTAATTCACCCTAACGCTGATAACACGCTAACGGTTCGCTCGCTCTTTGTTATTGATCCAAATAAAAAAGTGCGCCTGACCATCACTTACCCAGCCAGCACGGGTCGAAACTTCCACGAAATTTTGCGGGTAATCGACTCCCTGCAACTGACTGATAACTACAAAGTTGCCACACCAGCAAACTGGGAAGACGGTGAAGAGGTGGTGATTGTGCCTTCGATTCAGGACAAGGCTGAATTGCAAAAGCGCTTCCCCAAAGGTTATCGCGCCGTGAAGCCTTACTTGCGCCTCACTCCACAACCAAACCGCTAAGCAAGCAAACCGCCTCTCTGCACGCCACCAAAAATTGCCGTGCAGGTGTGGGCACTGCCAAGGAGAGCGCTGATGCGCAATGAAACCCAAGTGCGTTATCTGATTGTACCGGGCTGGCAAGGCTCTTGCGCTGCACACTGGCAGTCTCATTGGCAGCAGGTTTTGCCTGATTGCAGCCGCGTTGAACAGGACGACTGGTTATTGCCGCAGCGTCAGGCATGGATTGATCAGCTTGAGCAAGCAGTTGCCGCTGATTCGCGCCCTGTGGTGCTCATTGCTCATAGTCTGGGCTGTGTAACAATTGCACATTGGGCATTGCAAGCAGCAGCCAAACTTTTGGCACAAGTGCGCGGTGCTTTGTTGGTTGCGCCAGCCGATGTTGAGCGTCAAGACTGTCCTGCTGCTCTGCTTAACTTTGCGCCTATGCCCACCCAGCGCCTGCCATTTCCTAGCCTACTCGTAGGCTCTACCAACGATCATGCAGCAGATGCTCAGCGCGCCCTGCTATTTGCTGAGCACTGGGGCAGTGCCGCGGTAATTTTGCCCAACGTGGGACACATCAACGTGCAGTCCGGCCATCATCGTTGGGAGCAGGGTTTTGCTTGGCTGTACCAACTGCAAGAGCATCGCGCCCAGCCTTTACAGCACTCAGCATAAGCAGTGAATCACTCTCAGTATTAGCCTTTGACAAAGTCTCTGCGCAAGCCTGTATGCGTCAACGGCCTAAAGCCGTTATAATGCGCGGCTATTTTCACTGGTTAAATTTAGAGTCCACCCTATATGAGTCGATATGCTGCTGAGGTTGCCAAACGCCGTACGTTTGCCATTATTTCCCACCCGGATGCCGGTAAAACCACCATTACCGAGCGCCTGCTGTTAATGGGGCAAGCCATCAGCGTAGCTGGTACGGTTAAATCACGCAAATCCGACCGTCACGCCACCTCAGACTGGATGGCTATGGAACAGCAGCGTGGTATCTCTATTACCACCTCAGTGATGCAATTCCCTTATCGCGAGCACATGATCAACCTGCTCGACACCCCCGGCCACGAAGACTTCTCGGAAGACACCTACCGCACGCTTACTGCGGTAGACAGTGCGCTGATGATGATCGACGGCGGTAAAGGGGTAGAGCCACGTACAATCGCTTTGATGAATGTGTGTCGCCTGCGTGACACGCCCATTATCAGCTTTGTCAACAAAATGGACCGCGACATCCGCGACCCCATTGAGTTGCTGGATGAGATTGAAGAAGTCCTTAATATTAAAGCTGCGCCTATTACTTGGCCGATTGGCTGCTACCGTGAATTTAAAGGCGTCTACCACCTCGCCGACGACAGTATATATGTCTATACCGCCGGTCATGGTCACGAGCGTACTGAAGAAAAAATCATTCAAGGACTGGACAGTACTGAGGCGCGCGCACTGCTGGGCGATCGCTACGATGACTATGTAGAAGAGTTAGAGCTGGTACAGGGTGCCTGTCATCTGTTCGACCACGATGCTTACTTACGCGGTGAAATGACTCCTGTGTTTTTTGGTACGGCGCTGGGCAACTTCGGTGTGAACCATGTGCTCGATGCTTTTGTTAATTGGGCACCAGCACCGCTCTCCCGCATGACGCAAGAGCGCGAAGTACTGCCTTCTGAGGAAGTATTTAGCGGCTTCGTATTTAAAATTCAGGCCAATATGGACCCACGCCACCGTGACCGTATTGCCTTTATGCGCGTTTGCTCGGGCAAATACGAGCAAGGCATGAAGATGCGCCATGTGCGCATTAAAAAAGACATCAAGATTTCTGATGCCCTAACCTTTTTCTCCAGCGACCGCGAACGCCTTGAAGATGCTTATGCGGGCGATATTATTGGCTTGCACAACCATGGCACCATTCAAATTGGTGATACCTTCAGTGCCGGTGAAGAGATGAACTTTATTGGCATTCCGCACTTTGCGCCAGAACTGTTCCGCCGTGTACGCTTAAAAGATCCACTCAAATCCAAGCAGTTACGCCAGGGCTTACAGCAGCTTGCTGAAGAAGGCGCCACACAGGTATTTTTCCCCAAGCGCAGCAACGATATTATTCTCGGCGCGGTGGGTGTTCTACAGTTTGATGTGGTTGCTAGCCGCCTAAAAGAAGAATACAAAGTCGAGTGTTTGTACGAACCCATCAACGTCTATTCGGCACGCTGGGTAACCAGTGATAACAAGAAAAAACTAGATGAGTTTATGGATAAGGCCCACGAGCACCTATCCATTGACGGTGGCGGGCACTTAACCTATCTAGCGCCCACTCGCGTTAACCTTAATCTGATGGAAGAGCGCTGGCCGGATATAGAATTCCACGCCACCCGTGAGCACCATTAACAAAGCGCCAAGTTAGCGCACCAGTAACACATCACAAGGCGGATGCTCAAGAAAATACTGCGCTAAGCTACCCAGCAGTACGTCCGCCAACACTCCACGACCATGCTTACCTACAGCCAAAAGCTGTGGTTTTTGTTGCGCGAGAATTTCGCTTAAGCAGCTGTGTAGCTCACCCTGATGCAACGCATGGCTAATCGCTGGACCCTGCGCTGGCATTTTCTTTTGCTCATCCACAATCAGCTGGGCAAACAGTTCTTCCTGCCATTCATGCTCGTCCGTATCACAGGCATGCATGTGCGCATGCTCTAAAATATGTACTGCATGGATAGTCGCTGATTCAGGTAGCAAGGCATAAGCGGCATGCAGCGCATTACAAGCACAGCGGGAGAAATCCATCGGCACCAAAGCCTGTTGGTACACCGCAGGCTCTGCGCTGACGGCTAACAAAACCGGCGCTGAACTGCGCTGTAAGACACGTTCCAACGTCGTACCGGTAAAATACTGCGGCGAGTCCTGATGATGATCACCCATCACTAGCAAATCAACCGAGCGGGCACGCTGTTGCGCCACTATGCTTTGCGCTGGACGACCAATGACCACAATTAGCTCCGCCTGAGCGTTCAGTCGGCTAATTTGTTGCCCGATAAGTTCTTCTGCGGCAGCTTGGTTTTGCTTGAGTACCGCGGGCGGGAGATGACCTTCCATTACATGCAAAATAGTCAGCCGTGCACCATGTTGCTGAGCCAAATGCCACGCTCGCTGCAAAGCAATATGCGCATGCTCACTCAAGTCATGCGCCACCATAATATGCTTAATTGCCATTACTTAATTCACCTTAATACGCGTAAAGCTCAGCGCACGGGACAACCCCATACGCTGCGCTCATAAGCTAATTACTTAGCCACCTCAAGCGCTTGGCTCAGGTCGGCTAAAATATCATCGATGTGTTCAATACCAATGGATAAGCGCACTAAGTCAGCGCTCACACCCGCTGTTGCCATTTCTTCAGACGACAGCTGACGGTGCGTTGTACTGGCTGGGTGACAAGCTAAACTTTTCGCATCACCAATATTCACTAAGCGGTAAATCATTTGCAGGGCATCAATAAAGCGTGCACCCGCCGCCTCGCCACCTTTAATACCAAAACACAGAATGGCCGAAGGCTTACCGCCGTAGTACTTTTTCGCCAACTCATGCTCAGGATGATCCGGTAATCCTGCGTAGTTAACCCACTCTACCTGTGGGTGGGCGGCTAAAAACTCAGCAACCTTTTGCGCGTTCTCACAGTGACGCTCCATACGCAGCGCTAAGGTTTCCAAGCCCTGCATAATTAAAAAGGCATTAAAAGGCGACAAAGCAGCGCCCATATTACGCAAAGGCACTACACGGCAACGGCCGATAAAGGCCGCCGGACCAAAGGCTTCCGTATACACCACGCCATGGTAAGACGCGTCGGGCGTATTAAGCAGCGGGAAACGCTCTTTGTGTTCTGCCCAAGGGAATTTACCTGAGTCCACAATAGCACCTGCTAAGGTCGTGCCATGACCGCCAATGTATTTGGTCAGTGCATGAACCACGATATCTGCGCCATACTCAATCGGACGACACAATGCGGGTGAGGCTACCGTGTTGTCTACAATTAACGGCACACCATGACGGTGCGCTGCTGCAGCCAAAGCCTCAATATCCACTAAACTTCCGGATGGGTTACCAATGCTTTCACAGAATACAGCTTTAGTGTTTTCATCAATCAAGCTTTCCAATGCGGCAATGTCATCATGCGGTGCAAAACGCACCTCAATACCTTGGCGCGGGAAGGTATGTGCAAATAGGTTATAGGTACCGCCATACAGCTTAGCGACCGAAACAATATTGTCGCCCACCTGAGCAATAGCCTGAATACTCATAGTGATCGCTGCCATACCGGAAGCGACCGCCAGTGCTGCTACACCGCCCTCAACCGCTGCCACACGCTGCTCTAACACATCATTGGTGGGGTTGGTAATGCGAGTATAAATATTACCAGGCACCTTAAGGTTAAACAAATCAGCGCCGTGCTGAGTGTCATCAAAGGTGTAGGAGGTGGTTTGATAAATAGGAACTGCAGCGGATTTAGTGGTGGGGTCAGATTTGTAGCCAGCATGAATCGCAAGGGTTTCTAATTTCATAAGACTTTCTCAGTGCGTAGGGTGTTAAAGTGAAGCCGTCAAGCATGCCTAGACCCGCGCTATGGGTCAAGTAAACAGCCATTGTCTTTAGCTCTATACGCTTAACGCATTTCAGCAGTGTTACGTGTTTTGTAGAACACACTTACTGTGTTGTTCTAAGTATTTATCACCCAAATTTCGGGCTCCAACACATTGATTCTGCCTTGATTTGTGTAACACCTGACAGGGCTGCTCTTTTTGTTATGATGCACGACTTAATTATCTGAGATTACTCTTATGGCCACCAAGCCGACCATCTATAAGCTGCATATCGCTCTCTCTGACTTCAACCGCGACTATTATGACTCTGCCCATCTCACTGCTGCCCTACACCCATCGGAAACCCTCGAACGGATGATGGTAAGAGTGGTGGCCTACTGCTTAAACGCGCAGGAGCATATTACCTTTACCAAAGGTCTCTCAATGGTCGAAGAGCCTGATATCTGGGTGAAGACGCTTGATGACCAGATTGCGTTATGGGTTGACGTAGGCGAGCCAACAGCCGATCGCATAAAAAAAGCCAGTCGCATTGCTACTGGGGTTAAGGTGTATAGCTTCAATAGTAAATCCAATGTTTGGTGGGAACAGAACAAGAACAAGCTGCACCCCTTTAAAAATGTGCAGTTTTACCAATTTGACTGGCAGCAAATTCAAACCCTCGCCTCACTGACTGAGCGCACCATGAACTGGTCGCTCAGCATTAGCGGCGATACGGTTTATATTGCCGCCGAAAACCAGACCTGTGAGTTAGTGATAAAAGAGCTCATTTAGTAGTTTAGATTTTGAAAATAACGGCCAGCCATAACTACCTAATAAATCCCGAATAGTGTTGCACACGAGCATTCAGGTAGAATACGCAGACGATACATCTTTAGGAACAGATTGATGACATGGCGTTACATTATTAAGCAGCTGGGCTTTCCACCATCGGGACTCATACTTCTTTTTTTACTGAGCTGGATGCTGCGCAAACATCTGCCACGCTTAGCGAGTTTTATTTTCCTGCTTACCCTGACAGCTTTTTACGTGCTGAGCATTCCGTCGAGCGTCGAGCATTTCGCGCGCCATATAGAAACCGAAGCCGCGCTGACTGCTGAACAATTAGAGCAGCTCGATCAGCACGCCGATGTGATTGTGGTGCTGGGTGGCGGGCGCGAACTGGCTGATGACGCTTGGGGATCTGACCAGCCATCGTTGTTTGCTCAACAACGTTTACGCTATGCCTCACGCCTGGCTAAAACTTCTGAACTACCGATTTTAATCAGCGGCGGTCTGCACTTCGGCCAGCCACCTAGTGAGGCGCAAATTGGCAGTGAGACGCTAGCCATTGATTTCAACATTGAAACCCATTGGCTAGAAGGCGAAAGCCGCACCACTTGGGAAAACGCATTATACAGCGCCAAAACACTGCAGCCGTTGGGCATTAAAAAAATCGTCCTCGTGACCGATGCTTGGCATATGCCGCGTGCCCGCTGGAGCTTTGAGCAGCATGGTTTTGAAGTAATCAGCGCGCCGATGGGTTTTTTCAGCGTGCCGCACCAAAGACCCGCTTTTGGACTACTGCCTGAAAGCAAAGCATTTTGGCAAAATTCGCTGCTGCTCAATGAATGGGTTGGGCAAAAACTTTACCTGCACCAATTTCTAAAAAACAATTAAGCGCCCGCACCATACCAAGGCATCCCAGAACCACTGTATTTCCCTCAGACCCCTTGGTTAATGTATGCTAGGCAAATTCTTTTTGGCCACTTTAAGCACATAAAACATATCATGCAAGAACAGTATTTACCTCGCGACATCGAAACTTCAGCTCAGCAGTACTGGGCCGAAAACAAATCATTTGAAGTCACCGAACAGCCCGGCAAAGAAACCTTTTATTGCCTGTCCATGTTCCCCTACCCCAGTGGCCGCCTGCATATGGGGCATGTGCGTAACTACACCATTGGCGATGTGATCAGCCGTTACCAGCGCATGCTGGGTAAAAACGTGATGCAGCCTATGGGTTGGGATGCTTTCGGTATGCCGGCAGAAAACGCCGCGATTCAAAACAAAGTCGCGCCAGCTGCCTGGACTTACCAAAATATTGACTACATGAAAGCGCAGTTCAACCAATTGGGTTTGGCGCTAGATTGGTCACGAGAGCTCACCACCTGCAAGCCGGACTACTACCGTTGGGAGCAATGGCTGTTCACACGCCTGTATAAGAAAGGCATTATTTATCAGAAAAAAGGCACGGTGAACTGGGACCCCGTCGATAACACGGTGCTAGCCAACGAGCAGGTGATCGAAGGGCGCGGCTGGCGTTCCGGAGCCTTGGTGGAAAAGCGCGAAATCCCCATGTACTACTTCAAGATCACCGCTTACGCCGAAGAACTGCTCAGCAGCCTAGACCAGCTGGACGGCTGGCCCGAGCAGGTCAAGACCATGCAGCGCAACTGGATCGGCAAAAGCTTTGGTGCCGATATCGTCTTTGATTACGACGCAGACAGCGTCGGCATCGACGGCCAGCTGCGTGTCTACTCCACCCGCCCCGATACCCTGATGGGCGCCACTTACGTCGCCGTCGCTGCCGAGCACCCTTTAGCGCAACGTGCAGCCAAAACCAATCCAGACATCGCCGCCTTTATTACCGAGTGCCAAACCAGCTCCACCGCAGAAGCGGACATGGCAACCATGGTGAAAAAAGGCATGCCCACTGGGCAGTTTGTGATTCACCCGCTCACAGGCGATAAACTCGCCGTTTATGTCGCCAACTATGTCCTCTGGGGTTATGGCGAAGGCGCGGTCATGGCGGTTCCCGCCCACGATGAGCGTGACTTTGAATTTGCTAATCAGTATCAGCTACCGATTGTGCAGGTATTCCGCTCCACCAACCCTGAGCTGCAATTTAGCAGCAGCCAGTGGCAAGACTGGTACGCGGATAAAACTGGTGTCGTCACCGTTAACAGTGGCAAGTATGACAACCTAGACTTCCAAGCTGCTTTTGACGCCATTGTTGCGGATTTAGAAGCCAATAACAGCGGTGAGCGCAAAACCCAATTCCGTCTGCGCGATTGGGGCATTAGCCGCCAGCGTTACTGGGGCTGTCCCATTCCGATTATTCATTGCCCCAGCTGTGGCGATGTGCCGGTGCCTGAAGATCAGCTGCCTGTGGTGTTACCCGAAAACGTCATCCCTGATGGCAGCGGTAATCCCTTGGCGAAAATGCCGGAGTTTTACCAGTGCCAGTGCCCCAACTGTGGCGCTGATGCCCGCCGTGAAACCGACACCATGGACACCTTTGTTGAGTCCTCATGGTACTACGCCCGTTACGCCTCACCGCAAAGCAAGCACAGCCTGGTCGATAAAGACGCTGCCAACCACTGGCTGCCGGTTGATCAGTATATTGGCGGGATTGAACACGCGATTTTGCACCTATTATATGCGCGCTTCTTCCACAAACTGATGCGCGACGAAGGCTTGCTCGACAGCGATGAGCCTTTCACCAACCTGCTTACACAAGGCATGGTGATTGCTGATACCTATTACCGCCTGCAGCCCAACGGCGCACGCGTGTGGTACAACCCAGACGAGGTGGAGGTCACCTACGATGCCAAAGGCAAAGCCACGGGCGCAGTCCTGAAAAGTGATGGCGAGCCAGTGGTCATCGGTGGCACCGAGAAAATGTCCAAGTCAAAAAATAACGGTGTGGACCCGCAAATCATGATCGATCAGTACGGCGCGGACACCTGCCGCCTGTTTATGATGTTTGCCGCACCGCCGGAAATGAGCTTGGAATGGTCTGACACTGGCGTGGAAGGCGGTAGCCGTTTTCTGCGTCGGGTGTGGCGCTTAACCCACAAGCATGTCAGCCAGGGTTTGGGCGGCGCGCTCGATACCAGCAACCTGACAGGTGAGCAAAAAGAGTTACGCCGCGCGATTCATGCAGCGATTGAACATGCCAGTCGTGATATCAGCGAACACCACAAGTTCAACACCGCCATTGCGCAAGTGATGAGCCTGATGAACGCGCTGGAAAAAGCCCCGCACGCCAGCGAGCAAGACCGTGCGCTGCTGCAAGAGGGACTGGAAACCGTGGCGCTCTTGCTAGCCCCTATTACTCCGCATATTTGCCATGCAATCTGGCAAGCGCTGGGACACAGCACACCTATTATTGACGCCCGCTGGCCAGTGGCCGACAAAACGGCCTTAGTGCAAGACAGTTTAACGCTGGTAGTACAGGTCAACGGTAAGTTGCGCGGGCATATTGAAGTGCCTGCTAGCGCCAGTCGTGAAGAGATCGAAGAGCGCGCGCGCAATAACGAAAACGTGCAACGCTTCACCGAAGGCCTGACCGTAGGTAAAGTCATTGTGGTACCCGGAAAACTGGTTAATATAGTGGCTAACTAGTCAATTGTAGTTAATTTAGAACCTGTTATTTGCACGAGTCGTCCACCTCAGTCACAAGACGCCACTCCTGCAAATAACACTCATTTTTTACTCCTCAACACTCTAGGTACTCTATGCGCATCCAACACTTAGCCACCATAGCGCTCACCCTTCTGCTTACCGCCTGCGGTTTTCATCTGCGCGGCATGGGTAGTTTTGATTTTGCATTGCAAGAACTGCAGTTTAAGTCCGCAGACAGTCGCGCACCGCTGGCCAAAGCCTTAGAGTCGCGCCTTGAAGCTCAGGGTGTTGAACTAAACGCAACAGCACCTTTCACGCTTTATTTGCAGCGTGAGCAACATACACAACGCGTGGTCAGCTATACCGCTGGTACACGCAGTGCTGAACACATGCTCACCAGCTCGGTTGACTACGCTATTCGTGCTGGCGACTTGCCTGATTTAATGACCGGCACCGCCGAAGTACAGCGCGTTTTATCCTTTAACCAAAACCATGTTTCCGCCTCCAACGAAGAAGCAACGCTGTTACGCAACGAAATGCGTAATGAGCTAGTTATGCAGCTGATGATGCGCTTGCAAGCCATCAAACCTGAACAGCTCGAAGCACTAAGAACCACCGCACAGGCACGAGCCGATGCAGACGCTGAGGCAAAACAGCAAGAACTAGATCGCTTGCAACAAGAGCTAAATCTTGAACCCTTAGCCAATTAAATTAGCCCATGCGCCTTTATCCAGAAAAACTAAGCGGGCAGTTAAAAAAACAATTACTGCCCGTTTACCTCATCAGCAGCGACGACCCTTTGCTGCAACAAGAGGCCAGCGATACCGTGCGCCAAGCCTGCCGCGCGCAGGGCTATACAGAACGACAGGTTTTTAGCGTTGAGCGCAGCTTTAACTGGAACCAGCTACGCGAGGCCAGCGCTACACTGTCACTCTTTGCCGAAAAGCGCATTTTAGAAGTACGCATCCCTTCCGGCAAACCCGGCGACCAAGGCGCTCTTGTGCTGCAAGAGTACTTAGCACGACCTGCAGAAGATACTGTGCTGCTGATTAGCCTGCCGCGTTTAGATGGCAACACACTACGAACCAAGTGGGCCAAAGCCCTACAAGACAGCCCACTCTGCGGCTTTGTGCAAATCCCAGTGATTACCCCAGAACAGCTTCCGCAATGGCTTAACCAGCGCCTAAAACAAAAAGGCTTGAGTGCTGACACAGAGGTTTTAGAACTGATCAGCGACCGCGTTGAAGGAAACTTACTGGCCGCCGCGCAGGAAATTGAAAAGCTCACTTTACTTACCGATGCCAAGCATTTGGATAGCGCCACGGTGCAAAATGCAATTGCCGACAGCGCCCGTTATGATATTTTCACCCTTGTGGATGCGGCTTTGGCAAGTGACACCCCGCGCAGTTTGCGTATCCTTAGCGGTCTGCGCGCCGAGGGCAATGAAGTGCCGGTTATCTTATGGGCCTTAGCACGAGATATTCGTCAACTCAGCTTGTTTGCGGCGCAAATTGAGCAAGGCCAATCTATGCAGCAAGTGACCAATAGAGTCTGGCCTGCTTCACGCAAGCCCATTATCCAAAAAGCCTTACAACGTCATCCAGCCCAGCATTGGCAAAAGCTACTGCAAGATGCGCAGCTTATTGATGAGCAAGCCAAAGGCCAAGCACCGGGCAGTGCTTGGTTAAGCTTAGAGCAGCTGTTGTTAAAGTTTTAGGGTGTAGGCAAAAGAAAATTCGCCGTTCAGACTTCCAGCAAGAAAGTGACCGGTCCATCATTGGTTAAACTGACTTGCATATTGGCACCAAACTCACCTGTTTCGATATGAGCGTGTGCCGCTTTCGCCATAGTCACTAACTCAGCAAACAAACGCTCTGCTTGCTCAGGTGCTGCTGCCGTAGAAAACCCAGGACGCAAGCCGCTGCCTGTATCAGCCGCCAAGGTAAACTGAGAAACCAGCAACACACCACCTTGAATATCTTTGACTGATAAATTCATTCGCCCTTGTTCATCAGCAAACACACGGTAATTAAACAGTTTTTTGAGCATTTTTTGCAATTGCTCAGTACCGTCTTGCGGCTCTATACCCACCAGCACCAACAGTCCTTGGTCTATTTCACCCACCACGCGCCCAGCTACCTCTACTTTGGCGCTGGACACGCGTTGCAGCAAAGCTTTCATTACTTAATGAGATCCGGGTTTTCCGGTGCCCACTCAAGGTGGTACTGGGTAATGCGCTCCACTTCTTCTTTAGAGCCCATGTAAACCGCTACGCGCTCATGCAAAGTGCTAGGCTCAATGTCCATAATGCGCTCATAGCCGTTTGTAGCTGCACCACCGGCCTGCTCGACAATCATCGCCATAGGGTTAGCTTCGTACATCAAGCGCAATTTACCGGGCTTATCTGGCTCACGCTTATCCCACGGATACATAAATATACCACCGCGCACCAAAATACGGTGCACATCAGTAACCATGGCGGCAATCCAGCGCATATTGTAGTTTTTTCCTAGCGGCCCTTCTTCACCGGCACGCATTTCATCCACATAGCGTTTCACCGGCGGTTGCCAATGACGCTCGTTCGACATATTCAAGGCAAACTCTGCAGTTTGCTCAGGAATTTGCATATTGTCGTGGGTCAGAATAAACGAGCCCAACTCGGTATCTAGCGTAAAACCTTTAACGCCATTACCAAGCGTTAGTACCAGCATGGTTTGTGGTCCATAGATGGCATAACCGGCGGCGACTTGCTTCGAGCCTGACTGCAAAAACGCGTCATCTGCCAAGTCACCACAAATATCTTCACGCTCTGGACAGGTAAGTACCGAGAAGATGGTTCCTACAGAGACGTTCACATCAATGTTGCTCGAACCATCCAGTGGGTCAAACACCAGCAAGTAAGAGCCTTTAGGGAAACAACCGGGAATCTGATACGGCTCATCCATTTCTTCAGAAGCCATAGCAGCCAAGTGACCGCCCCACTCGTTAGCTTCCAACAGAATCTCATTGGACAGCACATCGAGTTTTTTCTGTATTTCACCCTGAATGTTTTCCGAGGTCAGACTACCCAGTACTCCACCCAGCGCACCCTTAGATACTTGGTGGTTAATCATTTTACAGGCGCGCGCAACAACCTCGATCAAAAAACGTAATTCAGCGGGTGTTTGGTGCGAGCGTGTTTGCTCAATAAGAAAACGACTTAGACTTGTGCGAGAAGACATAACCGGCCTCAGTGTGAAAAATTGTGCTGACAGTTTAACGCTTTAGTAAATATTTTGCTGCTTTTAGATCGCTGCATGCCCTACATAAACACAGAGAAGTCTCATTTTTACTACTCAGCCTGTGAACCAATGCCTATTATTGAATAGCATAGATTTACAGTCTAAAGATACCGTCTAGAATACCGCCCGCATTATTTATGAGCCCACATAGCACGCAAATATCTAGCCAGTTGCTGCTCGCATGCAACTAAAGCATTTGTTGACATGCATCAAAAGCTCACTCGACAACTTATCTGACACTTAGCGACACTCACACACAACGAAATGCATTATGGAGAACATTATGCGCAAAACACTATTAGCAACTTCTTTATTAGCTGCAGCGGTTGCTGCACCTTCAGCCTACGCTCACCAAGCGGGCGACATCTTGGTTCGTGCTGGTGCGGTGCATGTGTCAACTAACGAGAGCACTTCGGGCGTAAAAATTGATCGCGGCCCACTTGGTGGCACCAATCTAGGCGGTAAAGCTACGCTCAACAATGACACTCAGCTTGGTTTAAACCTTGCCTATATGATTACTGACAACATTGGTGTTGAGTTATTAGCTGCCACCCCGTTCAAGCATGAAGTTAAAGGGAAAGGAACAGGGTTAGGTGGTATTGCTGACGGTAAGCTAGGTACTTTAAAGCACTTACCTCCGACCCTAAGTGCTGTTTACTACCCAATGGCTAGCGGCTCGGCTTTCCAGCCCTACGTTGGTGCCGGTATTAACTACACTTGGTTCTTTGATGAAAAAGTAAGTAGCAGTGCTAAAAGCAATGGTTATAGAAATCTTCGTGTAAATAACTCTTGGGGTTGGGCAGCGCAGATTGGCGCTGACTATATGCTCACCGACAACATTATGCTGAACGCCCAAGTTCGTTACATTGATATTGACACCACAGCTTACGTGAATAATGTTGATCTTGGTGTTCCTGTTCGCGCCAAAGTAAACGTAGATGTTAAACCATGGGTTTACATGGCAGGTATCGGTTACAAGTTCTAATCTGAACCTAACCCTCCGAAAAACAGGCGCTTCGTGCGCCTGTTTTTTTATGTACGAACTTAAACCACAACTTAAGCAGCAGCCAGCAACAACCGCTTAGTCGCGGGCAGCAAACACAACGCCCGTACCAGCATAAAGCCCAAAAACGCCAACCATAAGCCGTGATTACCCAAAGGCTGTAACAGCCAAGCCGCAGGCGCACAGAGCAGCACCGCTAGCAACATGGCATTGCGCATCTCTCGGGTTTTACTCGCCCCAATAAACAAACCATCCAGCACATAGCTCCATACCGTAATCAACGGCAATAACGCCAAATACGGCAAGTACTCTTTCGCTATTGCCCGCACTTGCGCCATGCTGGTTTGCAGCGCGACAAAATACTCACCGAACAACATAAACAGCAGCGCAAAACCCAGACTCGCCAGCAACGAATAAAGCAAGGTCAACAATAACGCCCGCCTTAGCGCCAACCCATCGCGCGCGCCTAATGCATGTCCGGTTAACGCCTCCAAAGCATGAGCTAAACCATCCAGCGCAAAGGCAGTCAGCATCAAGCCATTAAGCAATAAAGCATTAGCAGCCACGACGCTGTCGCCCAAACGCGTACCCTGCACTGTGACCATAAAAAACACCGCCTGCAGCGCCAAACTGCGCAGTAAAATATCTCGATTGGCCGCCAGCAAAGGACGCCACTGCAACCAGCTGAGCAATCGCCCCCAAACCGTCACCGCGGGATGAGCGCGTAAATACCTTGCCGCCAAAAACAAGCCCGTTATCGCACCCAGCCATTCGGCTATCACGGAAGCCCGCGCTGCACCCGCTACTTCCCAGTGCAAGCCCAGCACAAAATAAATATCCAAAGCTACGTTAGTCAGGTTCGCCGCTAACAACATCCACAAAGCAGCCCGTGCGTTCTGCACACCCAACAACCAACCGGCTAGCACATGCATTAACAAAGCCGCTGGCAAACCCCATAAGCGAATCTGAAAATACTCGCGCGCTGTAGCATGCAAATCAGGACTGGCATTCATTAACTGCAGCGCCGCGTCGGTTAAGGATGTTGCGCCAGCCACGAGCAGCACAGTAAGCAGCATGGCCAAAATCAGGCTTTGCCACAGAATCAGCCGCAACAGTGCAAAGTCTTTTTGTCCCGCTGCCTGCGCGGTAAAGCCGGTACAGGCCATACGCAAAAAACCACAGACCCACACCAGCAAGGTATAGAGACTTGCGCCCACTGCCACCGCACCCAATTGATAGGCATGGGGCAAACGCCCAATCACTGCAGTATCCACCAGCGACACCATAGGCACCGACAGGTTGCTGAGAATCATGGGAATGGCTAACGCCCACAGGCGTTTACGCGTCTGGTCGTGCTGCCACGCATCCAATAAGACTGCTTGCCAGCGCGTTAGAAAGGATTGATTTCTAGGTGATTGATTCATGAACACTACAGATTATAAAACAGAGTCCCGCACCATCTTTTGCCAATCTAATACCCAAGCGGGCAAAGGCTGACTTTTACCTTTCAGGACTAAACCTTCGATGGGATAACAAGGCAACCTATCTTTAACCGCATCATAGGTGGCTTCACCAATAAGGATATCAACTCGCTGACAAGGACGCTGCGCTGCTGGCAGTTGCTGCCACTGTTGCTGCACTTCCTTGGTCGCGCTTTCTAAACGTGCAGCAATATTAACGGCATCACCTATGGCTGTGTAGTTAAAACGCCCAGCCGCGCCGATATTGCCGACAATGGCTTCGCCGGTATTGATACCGACACCCATGCGTAGCTGGCGTATCGGGTCATCGGGCCAGCGGCGATTAAACTTCTCTAACGCTTGCATCATGGCAGCAGCAGCTAGGCAGGCATGATAAGCATGGTCCTCATCAGCTAAGGGCGCATTAAACAGCGCCATCACTGCATCACCGATTAACTTGTCCAGCGTGCCCTGATAGCGATGCAATCGGTTAATCATTAAACCAAAATACGCATTAAGGTGTTGTACCAACACCTCAGTATCCAGCGCTTCGGTGGTCGGGGTAAAGTCGCGCAAATCCGTGAACAAAGCGGTTATTTGCTGGCGCTGACCGCCCAAATGCAAATCCTCACCCCGCTGCACCAGTTTATTCACCAAGGTGGGCGCCACATAACTACTAAAAGCATTACGCAGATACCGCGTCTCTGCTGTATTGATTCTAAATAGCCAAGCCTCGCCCAGCACCAACCACAAAAACAGCAGAACGATTGGATAAAACACTTCCAACCATAGATTAAAATACTTGTACGCCACCAAACCCAGCACACATAGAACAACCGCCTGCAAACCCCACACTGCAATTCTGATTACGGGCAAACTCAATTGCCATGTCCAGATACCTATTAACAGGCTCACACACATCAAAGAAAACAGCTGCAGCCCATTAATTGGCGTCAACAAACTGCCATCTAATAAATTCCCCAGCAAGGTTAGGTGTATCAACGGACCGGGAATTTGCCCTAATGGAGTGGCACGAATATCAGTGACACCCGCCTCGCTAATACCCACGAGCACAATGCGTCCGGCAACACGCTCTGCCTGCCAGTCGTCTTGCATCAATTCAGCAAAGGTTATGCGCTGCCAGCTGTCGGTAGAGTAAAAATTCAAACGCAGTCGCGCTTGCGCATCCACGGGTAAATGCTGTGCGCCTAGCGATGCATGCTCGGCGCTAAGCTGCACATCTTGCTGCTTGGCTAAGCGCCACATTTGCACCGCCAGATTAGGCAACACCAAATCATGCACTTGAAACGCAACAGGGTAATGGCGAAACAGCTGATCCTCATCGGCAGTGATATTTAGCGCCGCTAATAACGGCAGCGCCTCGCGAATGTGCTGCGTCGGCAATTCAATACGCTCGCTAGCAATAAGGCCGCTATGCTGAGCACCTAATAAAGCCGAGTCAGCCAAGGTGTTCCAAGCCGCCTTATCCAGCGCAGAACTCATCGGTCCATTAAGAAACAGCCCGCCAATAACCGGCAATTGCGCCAAGGTTTGCGTAAGTGCTAAATCGTGACGTGCTCTAGTCGCCTCAGAGAACAGCATATCCAGCCCGATCACTTCAGCCTGCTCTAAACGCTGCAACCCTTCAGCCAAAATCTTGCGCTGCCATGGCCAACGCCCAAACTGGCGAACACTATCATTTTCAATTTCAAGAAACACCAGCTCAGGCGGGGGCTGACGCGAATTGAAGCTGTAATAGACATCGGATAGCTCACCCGCCAATGACTGCACCAGAGGTCGAGGGTTTTGTGCAACCGCATACACCAGCAGCAGTAAGAGAAACGCCAACCCATATAAAACCAGCTTGCCACGCAGCAGTTGCTTTAATTCAACCATTGCGCCAGTTCGTTGTGTTGCTGCTCAAGCTCGTCGCTGATGGGCGCCTCAAGGGCAATGTTTTTTGCATCGCGCTCACTCAGTGATAGCTGCAAACCCTCTTGCAGAGCAATGGCGTGGACAAAAGCGGAGAACTCGCCACGACGCTGCTCGGCGAACTGAGCAAACTCCTGTCCACGGCTTTTAACAAACCGCTCAAACTCAAGGCGTTCTTGTTCGCTAAGCTCCAACACGTCAGAGTTCGGTTTGGTTTGGTAATACGCCATTTCCTGCTTGTCTTGGCGCTGCACCTCAATCAAACCGCGAATCAGTGCCACTTGAGTGTTTTTGTCTTGACTGGTCAATAAAAACCTTGTGCCTTTGACACCAATCACTATTAAAGGCGTATGCGCCTGCAGCTCTTGTTCTTTAGCTTGGCGCTGCACTTCAAACACTGCGCTGCCTTCATCCAGATTCAATTGTTGCGCCTGAATAATGGTTACTTTGCTGCTGTTATCCAGCACCAGCTCGCCTGCGTCATAAATAATTAAGGCCTTACCATTGGTTAGCGTAAAAACCTTATCGCCGGCACATAACCCATGGGGAATTTGTAAATCGCGCAAAGGAAATGCAGCCTGCGCGGGCTGCACTTTAACGATTCCTTCGATGCGTTGCAGCGTTGCAATAGCTTCACACGGCTGGGCATGGGCAACATTCAACACCCCGGACACAATAAAAAACAGCGCCAGCACTGCTCCTCGTTTTATGTGTTTCTCCTTAATTTTTGGCATGCTTAACTGCGCTGCATATCACGCACAAGATAGGACAAGGCTTGGGCAAGCTCTTGAGCAATATTGGGCTGCCGAGCAATGCGCAATAGCGGTGTTGAACTGCTTGAGTGCGTGATGATGCAGTCAACCTTGTTAGCAAAACAGTCGTAACCAAAGGATGAGCTCATACCAAATACATTAATGGTGCGCGAACGCACTTGCAGCTGCCCTGTTTGCACGGTACGCGTCTGTTCGCGAATCGATAACTCACCATGCTTTACCACGCTTATGCTGTAAACTATGTCTTGTGGATTGCGATAGCCGACCTGATAACCCGACAGCAGTGCATGCTCTTTTAGCAGCAAATTTATCTGCGCTATCAGAGCGCTACGTTCATCCTGAATGGCTTGCAACCGCATGATTGAGTCAAGATACTGCTGGCGTTCATTGCCTTCGAGCACAGGCGACTCTGCAGCACTAGTTAGCGGTATGTGCAAGAACACAGCAAAGAAAATAGGTAAGAATTTACGGTAACTACGCATAATGATTTCCCGGTTAAGTAAAACGTCTTAGGCGTTATTTTTCGTGACTAAGAATACTTTATTGCATCGCAGAAGACAGTGATTGCGCACAAAATATCAGCAAGACGTGACCCTGCTGTCATATTTTTGTATTGTGTCGCCTATTAATACTGAGAGACAACTATGCAAGCACCTTGGGTGATAGGTTTAACCGGCGGGATTGGCAGCGGTAAAAGCGCGGCAGCCAAGGCTTTTGCCAAGCTTGGGATCCATACAGTAGATGCTGATGATGCCGCACGCTGGGTGGTCGAGTCAGGTCAACCGGCGCTGCAGGCTTTGGTCAATCACTTCGGCGAAAAAATACTGCATGCTGACAGCAGTCTTAATAGAGCTGCATTACGCGAGCTTATTTTCACTGATGCCGAGCAGCGCCTGTGGGTGGAGCAGTTATTACATCCCTTGATTCGTCAGGCCATTGAAGAAAGCCTTGCGCAGGCACGCTCAGCCTACGCCTTGCTGGTTTCGCCCCTACTGATAGAATCAGGCCAGCATCAAAGAGTGGAGCGCGTCATTGTGGTCGACGTGCCAACCCACATACAGGTTGAGCGTACGCTAGCCCGCGACAAGGTGAGTACAGAGCAAGTGCAGGCTATTCTGGCCGCACAAATGCCACGCGAACAACGCTTAGGCTATGCGGACGACATTTTATCCAATCATGGCAACCTAAACGAACTCGAACTGCAGGTCGCTCAATTGCACAAAAAATATTTACAGCTTCTGGAGAACCCTCATGACTAAGCCACTGAGTGTCGCTTGTCCAAAATGCGAGAAACAAGTGGTCTGGAGCACAGACAACCCGCATCGCCCTTTTTGTAGTGAACGCTGCAAACTAATTGATTTTGGCGCTTGGGCTAACGAAGAACACAGCATTCCCGGCGAGCCTGACCTTAACGATTTATCTTCTGACTATGGTGATGAGCAGTACTAGTTAGCTGCTTACATCCAGCCGTGCTCTACCATAGATAAAGGTTCACCGTCACCCACAATAAAATGGTCCAGAATGCGCACATCAATCAGCGCCAACGCCTCTTTTAAACGCTCGGTCAGAATTTTATCCGCCTGACTGGGCTCAGATACTCCAGATGGGTGGTTATGAGTCAGAATAAGTGCTGCCGCATTATGCGCCAGTGCGCGCTTTACGACTTGACGTGGATACACGCTAGCACCGTCAATCGTGCCGTAAAACAACACTTCAAAGGCCAAAACTCGATGCTTGGTATCCATAAATAAGCAGGCAAACACCTCGTGGGGCTCATGGCGCAACTTCGCTTTAAGAAAATCCCTCACCGCCTGCGGGCTTTCCAGTGCTGACTCGCGCGCAATGGTGGCAGCAAGGTGGCGTCGTCCCATTTCCAGCACTGCTTGTAACTGTGCGTACTTAGCCGGCCCTAAGCCCATGTGCTGCGTGAATTCATCAATATCGGCTTCTAGCAACTGCCTTAAGCCACCAAACTCGGCCAAAAGCCTGCGCGCTAACTCAACTGCGCTACAGCCCCGCACGCCGGTACGTAAAAAAATAGCCAGCAATTCTGCATCTGATAGAGCCACCGAACCATGGGCAAGCAGCTTCTCACGTGGACGTTCCTGTTCAGGCCATAGCTTTATACTCATTATCACACTCCTTTGCGATTAAATGCATTATGCGCTTGCGAATGTCACAACAGCCTTTTCGTAAATCAACCCTGAACCCCTGTATAGCTCCAATCACACGTAGAGTTGCGCTCCAACAGCAGCGCCAACAAATACAGCAACAGTGAGCCCTTAATCAGCAACATTCATTTCATACTTTATATGCTATCTTAGGCCGGTAATTTCACTTTGCCATTTTCTTCCTGAACTATTAGATAAAACCATGCAACGGCTGTTTAACAAACGAATTATTCTTGGAATTGGCGGCGGTATCGCAGCTTATAAAAGTGCTGACCTAGTACGCCGCCTCAAAGATCATGGCGCCGATGTGCGCGTGGTCATGACGCGCGGGGCACGCGAATTTATTACCCCACTGACGCTGCAAGCCTTATCTGGCCACCCGGTGCATCTGGATCTGCTCGATACGGCCGCAGAAGCGGCTATGGGACATATTGAACTGGCGCGCTGGGCGGACTTAGTGATGATCGCGCCAGCAACGGCTGAGTTAATCGCTCGGCTTGCGCTGGGCAATGCCAATGACTTGCTAACCACCTTGGTTCTTGCCACCGATGCGCCACTGGCGATTGCTCCGGCGATGAATCAAGCCATGTGGCGTGATCAAGCAACACAAGACAATATCCAAGCCTTACAAAAGCGCGGTTACAGCATTCTTGGCCCTGCTGCGGGTAGCCAAGCCTGCGGTGATCTTGGTTTTGGTCGCATGCTCGAGGCTGATGAACTTGCTCACGCTGCTGCGGATAACTTTCAGCGTCTGACTCTAACTGGCAAGCACGTATTGGTTACCGCAGGTCCTACGCAAGAAGCTATCGACCCAGTGCGTTACATTACCAACCACAGCTCCGGCAAGATGGGTTTTTCTATTGCTCAGGCTGCTGTGGAAGCCGGCGCACGCGTCACCTTGGTCACTGGCCCAGTACAACAAACGACTCCCGATCGAGTCGAGCGCATCAATGTAACCAGCGCTCAAGAAATGCTAATTGCCTGCGAAGCGGCTATGCCTTGCGATATTCTGATTGCCGCAGCCGCAGTGGCTGATTTCCGCCCAGAAATTTATACCGAACATAAGCTTAAAAAAGACACCGATACGGATGATGGTTTAATTTTACGTCTGATACGTAACCCAGATATTCTCGCAACTCTAGCTAAACGAAGTGATCGTCCTTTTTGTGTGGGCTTTGCCGCAGAAACCCAGAACATTTTGCACTATGCTGCCGGTAAACTAAAAAGCAAAAACCTTGATCTGATAGTGGCTAACGACGTTGCCAACACAGCTATCGGCTTTAATAGTGACGAAAACGCCATCTCAGTGATCGATCGCCAACATAAGCAAACGCATTTTGCACAAACCTCAAAGAGCAAAATAGCACAGCAACTAATTGAATTTATTAGCAAAAAACTTTAAACGGGCTAACCGGACATGTACAACCTACAAACAAAAATCCTCGACCCACGCCTTGGCGATGAGTTTCCACTACCTAGTTATGCCACCCCCGGCTCTGCCGGATTAGATCTGCGCGCTATGGTACAAGAGCCTCTTGAGCTACAACCTGGGCAAACCCAGTTGATTCCCACTGGATTATCGATTTACATCGAAGACTCTGGCCTAGCTGCTGTGATACTGCCCCGCTCAGGTTTAGGCCATAAACACGGTATTGTTTTGGGTAATCTGGTCGGTCTGATTGACTCGGATTACCAAGGCGAGCTGATGGTGTCTTGCTGGAACAGAGGACAAAACACGTTCACCATCGATGTAGGTGAGCGCATTGCCCAGCTTGTTTTGGTCCCTATTGTGCAGGCAGAATTGGCCATCACACAAGAATTTGCTACGAGCGAGCGTGGCGCTGGTGGTTTTGGGCACACGGGTAAAGCATAAATTAAGGGGACACTATGAAGCTCTTTAAGCGCAAGATCAAAGACACGCAAAATACGGACGTTATCGCACCGGAAAAAACCAAAAAGCCACAGAGCAACACCCATCTACTCATAGGCCTATTTTTATGCATAGTGGGCATTGCGGGTGCCACCGCCCTATTGCTTTGGTCACAGACAGAAGCACTCGATGAACAGCAGCAAAAATACACCCAAGCTTGGACAGAAGCTTTTTTATCCAGCGTCAAACAAAGCGTTGAGTTAATTAACAACGATGCACAAGCCATTGCCGAAAACCCTGCCGTAATCGCTGCATTACATAGCAAGGACGAACAAGCCATACAGATTCTTGCCCAACAGCTGAGCTATCGAGCCAGCGTCGTTGATTTGTTTATCAGTCCGCGCGGTCAAGCAGCTTTAGACAATCAACGAGCCGCACCCATCAATTACGCTGCTTTAGATCTTATCAACAGCGCTGAAAGTGGTAACAAACCTGCACCTGAGTTTTTTATTGCGGATAACAAACGTTATATCTATCAAGCCACTGCCGTGCTTGCTCCAACCAGCAAGCGCGCCATTGGTACAGTGTTAATTACCTATGATGCAGCACTGCTAAGCAAAACCCTACCTAACCTCAGTAGCCACGACTTGCAAATCAGTTTGCAGCAAAAACTACCCAACGCTCCCCAGCTCACTATTGCCAGTAAGGGACAGGTATCTGGTAGCTTCACCAGCAAAACCCTAACTACTGCTCACCCTCAGTGGACATTAACTCTTACTCAAACAAACAAGTCTTTGACCAGCAACACGGGCTTTATTTTAGCTGCTGGCGCCTTAGCTATTGCCTTAATCAGTGGTCTGGCTGCGTTATTTGTTGCCTATTTTGGCTTACGCACACAAACGGACAAAGACTGCCGCCAATTCAGTCAGTTACTGCAGGAGTGGCAAATGGGTAAAAGCTTCAATGCGGACATGCTACGCACCCCTGCACTGCAAGCCTTAGCAGTCTCGCTTTCACATACAGCCGCCCAAAAAAGAAGCCAGCCCTCCGCCCCCAAGCCACCTGAACCAACACCGACACCAGTCGAATCTGAACAGGCAGAGAGTTTTAGCGAAGAGCAACCTGCTGCAGCGCAACCAAGCTTTGCGCAAGATCATTTACAAACCAGTAGTATCTTGGTTGAAGATGAAATATTAGACATCGATATCTTGGACGAAGAACTTGATCCGTTTGGCTTAAATCAAGCCACTAATAACAGCTTCGACTTAACGCAGCAAAGCGTCGTCAGCAGCATCTTTCGTGCCTACGACATTCGCGGCATTGTCGATGAGACACTCACCAGTGATACCGCCTACTGGATTGGTCGTGCGGTGGGTGCAGAAAGCATTAATCAAGGCCAACCGGCTGTTGCTGTAGCACGTGACGGTCGTCTGTCCGGCCCTGAACTCAGCGAGTCACTGATTCAAGGACTGGTGGAAGCCGGCTGTGAGGTGACTGACTTAGGCATGGTGCCTACGCCCGTACTGTATTTTGCCACCCACACGCTGCCAGCGACGACTGGGGTTATGGTGACCGGCAGTCATAACCCAGCCAACTATAATGGCTTTAAGATTGTTATCGACGGTGAAACCTTAGCGAACGAGCGCATCACTGCGCTGTATGAACGCATTAAAGATCATGATCTCTCAACGGGTTCTGGTCGTGTAGAACAATTAGATATTCTACCCGCCTACCTTGATCGTATCTGTAGTGATGTTGCTTTAGCTAAACCATTAAAAATAGTTATCGATTGCGGTAATGGCGTAGCGGGAGTTATCGCGCAGGAGTTGTTTGAAGGCTTAGGCTGTGAAGTGGTGCCATTATTTTGCGAAGTTGATGGGAATTTCCCCAATCACCACCCAGATCCCGGCAAGCCAGAAAACCTGCATCAACTGATTATGACGGTGCAGCAGCAACAGGCCGATATAGGTATCGCTTTTGATGGCGACGCCGACCGCCTTGGCGTGGTAACCAACACCGGGCAAATTATTTTTGCAGATCGTTTAATGATGTTACTGGCTAAAGATGTGGTTTCACGCAATCCCGGTGCTGACATCATCTTTGACGTCAAATGCTCGCGCCGTTTACCGGCACTGATCAGCGGCTATGGGGGTCGTCCGATAATGTGGAAAACCGGTCATTCACTGATGAAAGCCAAGCTTAAGCAAACCGGCGCGTTATTGGCCGGTGAAATGAGTGGCCATATTTTCTACAAAGAGCGTTGGTACGGTTTTGATGATGGTTTATATAGCGCGGCTCGCTTGCTAGAAATCATCGCGATGGATACTCGTACTAGCGAACAAATATTCGCCGCATTCCCAACCAGTCACTCAACACCAGAGTTAACCATTGACGTTACGGATGACAGCAAATTTAAAATTATTAACACGCTACTAAACGCTGCCCAATGGGGTGAAGGCAAGGTAAACACCTTAGATGGCGTGCGCGTTGACTACCCAAAAAGCTGGGGCTTAGTGCGCGCATCCAATACTACCCCCACGCTGGTGCTGCGTTTTGAAGGTGACAGCCAAGAAGAGTTGCAGGCAGTCATTGAAATTTTCCGCAATCAATTGTTAGCCATTGAACCCTCTTTATCTTGGCCTTTTTAGTTTTTGGAGTAAATAAATGACCTTAGACCGTGCCGCTGCTGCACATGTTGCCGAAGTTCTATCCGAGGCATTGCCCTATATCCGTCGCTTTGTCGGTAAAACCTTGGTCATCAAATATGGCGGTCATGCCATGGAAAGCGAAGAACTTAAAACCGGTTTTGCTCGCGATATTGTACTGATGAAAGCAGTGGGTATTAACCCCGTAGTTGTACACGGCGGCGGCCCACAAATTGGTGAACTGCTTAAGCGCCTAAGCATAGAAAGCCGTTTTGTGGACGGCATGCGTGTTACTGACGGGCAAACCATGGACGTAGTAGAAATGGTACTCGGTGGACAGGTGAACAAATCCATCGTTAACCTCATTAATAGTCACGGCGGTAGCGCTATTGGTTTAACCGGTAAGGACGCACGCCTAATTCGTGCGCGCAAGCTGCAAGTAACCCGACAAACCCCCGCCATGACCAAACCAGAAATCATCGATATTGGTCAGGTGGGTGAAGTTTCCAGCATCAATACCGATTTGCTGCACATGCTGGTGCAGGGTGACTTTATTCCCGTCATTGCCCCCATCGGGGTCGGTGATAACGGCGAGTCTTATAACATTAACGCTGACTTAGTAGCAGGTAAGGTTGCTGAGGCACTCTGTGCTGAGAAGCTGATGTTGCTGACCGATATTGCCGGTTTAATGGACAAGGAAGGTAATGTGCTGACTGGTCTAAACACCGAACAGGTTGATGAGCTGATTGCTGACGGCACTATTTATGGCGGCATGCTACCGAAAATCCGCTGCGCTCTGGATGCTGTACAAACGGGCGTGCAAAGTGCGCACATTATTGATGGTCGCGTGCCTAATGCTGTTCTGTTGGAAATTTTTACTGATCACGGTGTCGGAACGCTGATCACCAACGAATAAAAACCATCCAAATACAAAAAAGCCTAGACAGCTATTATACTGCCTAGGCCTTTTTTATGCGCAAACGTTATTTATTCGTCGTACGCCACGGCTTGCATCGCATCGTACTCATCGCTAAAGAAAAACTTATCTTCACCCAGAGCCGGCTTTAAATCATCAAACCAAGTTGCATTCTCGTCATATTTAGCAAAGAAAATACGCTGCACCCAGTCCGGATTACGACCCTGAATAAAGCGTAAAGCAAACACTTTTTCGCCAGCGATTTCCACTACGCCTTGAATTTCAACCTTACCCGGCCCAGCACTCATGGAAGGTCCACGTGCAGTACGCGCCAAACCAGACACCTGCTTAATCGCCTCACGGTAAATCTCGTAGGTACGTATCAAAGGCACTTCAAAGTAACGTTTCGCCCCTGTATCACGCTCAACAAACATATAGTACGGAATAATTCCTAAGCGAACTTGGGTATCCCACATGCGCGCCCACACGGCTGGGTCATCGTTAATGTGCTTTACTACCGGTGCTTGTGCACGAATTACCACGCCTGTATCGCGAATACGGCGAATCGCTTCACGCACGATAGGGGTTTCCATCTCACGCCAATGGTTAAAGTGCGCCATCAAAGCCACATGCTTACCACCTTTAACCAAACGCTCGAACAGTGCTAGCAATTCATCGGCATCCGGATCGGTGACATAACGCTGCGGCCAGAAAGTCAGTGACTTAGTACCAATACGGATACTTTGCACATGATCAAGTGACGGATGCAGCATGCCATCCAAATAACCTTTTAAGTGATGGGTTTTCATCACCATGGGGTCGCCACCGGTAATTAACACATCAGTGACATCTTTATTCTGTGCCAAATAAGCATGCAGACTACCCGCTTCGTTACTGGCAAAGCGAAGCTCTTTATCACCGATAAACTGCGCCCAGCGGAAACAGAAGGTACAGTAGCTATGACACACCTGACCCTGACTGGGGAAAAACAGTACGGTTTCACGGTATTTGTGCTGCATGCCCGGCAGTGGCTCACCATCCAAAGTAGGCACATTCATTTCTTGCTGACCCGCTGGGTGCGGATTGAGCTTCTGGCGGATTTCGTTAGCAATGACGCTGATTTCACTGCGCTCTGCATCGCGCTGTAGGGCATCAGCCATGCGCTGATAATCCTCGGGATACAGCATGCCACGCTGCGGGAAGGTCAGTTGAAAAATCGGGTCGTTAGGTATATCGCTCCAATCAATCAACTCATCAATTACGTACTGGTTCACTCGAAAAGGCAGTACGTTGGCAACAACACGCATTTCAAAGCGTTGTTCTTCTGTTAATTTTTGTAGCGGTTTAATCTTGTCCAGTTGCCGCTCAGTATATACTTGAAATTTTGTGTTTTTCGTCAATGCCTCATCTGAGGCTATTATTTTTATAGCTTGATTCATGGGTACTCTCCACTCTACGCAAGTGCATTACAGAAAACCTGCAGCAGCTATAACAGCTGCACTTGCTTGGATTGGGTATCCCCCGTAGGGAAGACAATTACCTGAAAGTCAGGTAAAAAATGTGGCCTAGGCAACTTCTGTTTGCCTAGCGCGCCAAATACATGGGAATTTCCCACACAACTCGGAACTACTCCGAAAAGGCACTCTTTTTTGCAAAAAGGCAGGGAAGGGTAAGTTATTTCGAGTTAAGACTCAATTTTTTTTAGACTTATTTTTTGCCTAACAACTGCATAATGCGCTGCTTGTCTTGCGCAAAATCCCGCTCAATGTCTGCTTTTTGCTCTGTGTACTGCTCAATATCTCGTAAATATTTTGTTTCAGTTGTTTCGTGCTTATCAATTTCTTGCAAAACATCCTCTGGTACTTTTTTCCCAGAACGCTCCATATTAGCAGCTTTGCTCAACAATTGCGCTTTGTTGGATGTTACTGAATGTAGGTTGCCACGCACCAAAGCAATCAATCCATCGATTTCTACCAGCTTACGATCACGTGCACGTTCGACATCTTCCGGTGTGCTATACAGGCGTAACAGATGGCGATCGTATTGCTCTTGCTGCTTGGCTTCTTGCATCCGTTGATGCTCTTCAGCGGTAGGTGCACGAGGGACTGTACGAATCACGCGTCCGCGTTCATTTAAAACGTCATAACCCTTACCAATATAGTTAGGCGGCACACCCTGGCGGCTGATAACAGTGATGCCGTTATCATCTACATATCTGTAATACTCCACGGCTTGCGCACAGAACGGCACACCCAATGCAAATATGGAAACCCCTATAAGCTTTCTTAGCCTCATGTCATCACTCCCTAGCCAAAATATGCCGTCAAGGCTTAGACAACACCATACTGTTCTCGATAACGCTCAACTGCAGGCAAATACTTTTTCAGTTCTGCATCCTTGGCTAAATATTCTAATACCTGTTTAAGCGACACAATACTGATCACCGGCATAGTAAAGTCACGTTCTACTTCTTGTATCGCGGAAAGCTCATGCTTGCCACGCTCTTGCCTATCTAACGCTATCAATACGCCAGCAGCCTGTGCAGCTTGCCCGTCAATAATCTGCATTACCTCACGAATTGCAGTTCCAGCGGTGATTACATCATCAATAATCATCACCCGTCCCTGCAATGGCGCACCCACTAATGTGCCGCCTTCGCCATGCGCTTTAGCTTCCTTGCGGTTAAAGCACCAAGGTTTGTCCTGCTGATACTGTTCAGCCAAGGCAATCGCGGTTGCAGCCGCCAAAGGAATGCCCTTATATGCAGGCCCAAACAACACGTCATACTCAACCCCGCTTTCAAGCAAAGCCTGAGCATAAAACTGACCCAACTTGGACAACGCCATACCTGAATTAAACAAACCCGCATTGAAGAAATAAGGACTCACTCGACCTGACTTCAAGGTAAATTCACCAAAACGCAAAACACCGCGCTCAATAGCAAAACGGATAAATTCTTTCTGATAAGCTTGCATAGCTGTCCTTTTAGAAAAAGCTTGTGAGGAGTATTTGACGATAAACAACTTACGTTCGCCAGCTTTGCCACATTTCAGTGGTTACTTAGCTAAAAGTTTAATTCTTGGTTATCATATCACGCAGTTTTTGACAGGGGTTTCCCATGCGGATTATAAGTATAAATGTTAACGGGATTCATGCTGCAGCAAACAATGGTTTGTTCGACTGGTTAGCTAACCAAAACGCTGATGTGATTTGCCTGCAAGATACCCGCGCTGCTAATGATGAAGTAGAAAAACTCGCATTACAACTGGATGATTTTTTTTGTTTTTCAACGAGCGCTGAACAGCCGGGCCAGGCTGGTGTGGCTATCTTAACGCGCACGCCACCCAAAGCTATTATCACCTCACTGGGTCTGATGAGCGGCGATTATCAGGGACGTTTTATCCAAGCTGACTTCGATAAAATAAGCATTGCTAGCCTCCTCTTCCCAAGCGGACAACCCTGCACCGAAGCTTTGGCAGAAAAAGCTAGATTTCTGCAAGAGCTGACACCTTTTTTAGACAAACAACGCCGTAAGCGCCGCGATTATATTTACAGCAGCTCAACCTATATTGCCCATCAAAAAATTGATGTGAAGTTCTGGCGTGACGCACAAGAAAAGGTCGGCTTTTTACCCGAAGAGCGTGCTTGGATGGACGAAGTTATTTGCAACATGGGCTACATCGATGCTCTGCGGGAAGTCAATCGAGAAAGCGACCAGTTCAGTTGGTGGCCAACGAGCGATGGTGCGCAAGCACTTAATCTGGGCTGGCGTTTTGACTATCAACTGCTGACACCCGGTTTAAAACGTACTGTACGCAACGCACGCTTGTTTCGTAACGTGCGGTTTTCTGAGCACGCGCCATTTCAGGTCGATTACGAGTGGACGCTGAGCATGTAAGTTACCAACAAGAGCGCAGGCATTTGGCCCACGCTCTTGATGAATTAATTTACTGCACTTAGAGCCGCTTGCTGAAGCGCAAAGAGCTCTTTCAGGCCACCCTCAGCTAAAGCTAGCATGCTGGTTAACTGCTCACTGGTAAAAGGCGCGCCTTCCGCTGTGCCCTGCACCTCAATAAAACCACCGGCATCCGTCATCACCACATTCAGATCCGTTTCTGCGCCTGAGTCTTCTGGATAGTCCAAATCCAATACAGCTTCACCCTGATAAACACCCACAGATACAGCGGCAATCATTTGCTGTACGGGTAACTCAGCTTTTTTATCTAACCAGCCGCGCTCGCGCATCACGTTTAATGCGTCCACCACAGCCACCATCGCACCCGTGATTGCTGCTGTGCGTGTACCACCATCGGCTTGAATCACATCACAGTCGACAGTCAGGGTGTAATCACCCAGCTTGCATAAGTCCAGCGCTGCGCGCAACGAGCGGCCAATCAAGCGTTGGATTTCTAGCGTGCGCCCGCCCTGCTTACCACTGCTCGCCTCACGGCGCGTACGCTGACCAGTTGCTCTGGGCAACATGCCGTATTCTGCGGTTAACCAGCCTTGATTTTTTCCACGCAAAAAACGCGGCACACCTTCTTCCACACTGACGGTACAAATCACCTTAGTCTGCCCAAACTCCACCAACACTGAGCCCTCAGCATGGCAGGTATAGTTACGCGTTATTTTCACTTCACGCAGCTGATCTGCGCTGCGACCACTTGGACGTGTCATTGAACCACCTTATTGCAGATATATTTTGACCACAGTATAAAGAGAAAGCCCGCTAACGTCTCATTCAGCACCCATGAACAGATAAAACTCGTTAAACTGTCGCCTATTTACGAATCAGCAACGAGGTTTATATGGCACAGAGTATGACGGCTTTTGCTCGCGTTGAGCACAATGACAACAATGGCACCCTCACCTGGGAAATTCGCTCAGTTAATCACCGCTATTTAGAGCCCCATCTGCGCCTACCTGACGTGCTGCGGGAACTGGAAACCCCTGTTCGCGAACAGCTACGCAAAACAATTTTCCGCGGCAAATTGGAGTGCACACTCAAATTCACCGAATCAGCGCAACAACAAAGCATTGATATCAATCTTGTCTATGCTGAGCAAGTCATTAAGGCGGCCGAACAAATAGCCCAATTAATGCAAAACCCTGCCACGATCAATCCTGTGGAAATTTTATGCTGGCCTGAAGTCATCGCCAGTCAAAGCCAAGACAACCAAGCCCTGCAAAAGCAAGCCATGGAACTGTTCAAGCAAGGACTAGCCCAACTAAAGCAGCACCGCGCGCGCGAAGGCGATGAGCTGGCGCGTTTGATTGACGAACGCTTGACGCAAATAGGCGTTGAGGTGGAAGTATTGACCGCGTTAGTGCCAGACATGCTCGACGCTCAGCGGCAAAAAATTCTGGCACGTTGCCAAGAAATGGCTGTGGAAATTGACAACCAACGCCTCGAACAAGAGCTGGTATTACTGGCGCAACGCAGCGACGTAACCGAAGAACTTGATCGTTTAAATACCCATATCCAAGAAGTACGCCGCGCACTAAAAGACACTGGCGCAGTTGGTCGCCGCTTAGATTTTCTGATGCAAGAGCTCAACCGCGAAGCCAACACCCTCGGCTCCAAAGCCATCGACACCCGCACCACCCAGGCTGCTGTGAATATTAAGGTGTTAATTGAGCAGATGAGAGAACAGGTGCAAAATATAGAATAGTTTTTTCACCCGTCCAAGAATGCCTTAGAAGCCCTGTTATTTGCTTGTAAATACAGGGATTTTTTATTTTTCCCGTCCAAATCAGTTTGCAGATGTCCGTTACCAGTTGCTGTTTAAGTGGTGGGCAAAATGGTGGGCAAGACCTGTTTTTTTGACTCAATAAGCAAAAAGTCAAGGTATCTGGTGAGCAGATTTTTGCATCTATCTCACCACCGCCTTATGCCATCTCCACTTATCGTGCTGCTTGCAGATTGTTCAATCACTCAACTATCGAACCAATCGATAAACAAACAGTGGTGGGCAATGGTGAGCAAATTTTAACGATTTCTTAGGAATATAGAGTAACAAACGATGGCAAAACTAACCGCAACTCAGGTGCAGTCTTATGCTCGCACCGCAGCAGCATGGACTTCCCACAATTTCACGCAAGCTCATTGAAGCTGGTTGAGCCTTTACCTAGTGTTTTGGCTCGTGGCTGCGCCTCAGTCGCCGTTAAGACTGGGGCTTATCTCTTTCAAAATACAACCTTGAATCACAAACCCCAAAAAAGAGTAACCCCTCACAGGGCGCTGATCTAACGGGTAGCGGGAGGGGTGTTGTTGGTGCGATTTTAATATTAACAATGCTAAATGGCCATCTATTCGTACCATCTCGTGATGATCCACGAAATGGTTAGTAATCTTTAGCGGCTTCGATCGCTTCAAATATAGCCAACTTAACCGACTCTGGATAATCGTCGTCATAAAGTACTGAGCTGATGATCTGACGTAATAGATCCTTATCGATCACGTTATCTGCAACCCAAACGACGATGTTTTCCATTTCTTTGGCAAAGCGCTTTACCACATAGTCAAAACCGTTTAATTCAAGGAAATAAGCGCCTAACACCAACGATGATCGTTTATTGCCATCATTAAAAGCATGGTTTTTATTAATGGAGAATACCAAGTGAGTCAGCTTGTCCTCCATTTCTGGGTAATACCAGTCATTTTGTATGTGCTCTAACGGGCTGGCTAACTGACCAACATCCTTGGTGCCTGCTAGCCCGCCAGAATGCTCTATAATCCAATCGTGAACGCTAATCGCATGCGCCACATCGAAATAGAAGAACCGTAAGCCTGTGTCTGTAGAATCGCTCATAGCCACATTCCTTTGCTTATCGATCTTTCAAGCGTTTGAGTACGGCCAATGTTTCTGGATCACTCAATTGCTCTTCCAAAGAACGGCTCTTTTCACCCAAGAAGCGATCAAAATCAGCTTCGGGTACCGATTGAATGTAAGCTTCCAGCTTTTCATGTAAGGCATCACGGAAGCACAAATCGCGACTGGCCATTTTAGTTCTGGCATCCAAAATCAGCGGTTTGAACAGAGGGTGACTCTCAAAACTCGCAAACAAACTTTCCGCTTCTTTCTGCGAAAGCTTGCGGCCTAATTTATTGCTGGCTTGTTCTAGTTCATGAGCAATGCCTGATTCGTAACTGGCAATCAGATTAAGCACTTCTGAATATAGGGTCTCACGGATATTGGTTTTAGCGGCCAGATTTAAAACCTTTTTATATTCAGCAGCATTCTCATGAAAAATGCTTTGATATATCAGGTTAGTAAAGCGTGCATACGTCCATTTATTGACCTCTACGTACTTATTCAATGCATCAGTGAATTGTTGGCGGTAGTTTTCTTCTTGCAGAGCAGAGACAAGGTAATTTTCATCACGCTGATTAATAAACTTGGTATGACCACCAGCGCGCTCGGCCATTACATCCAAGACAATATCCAGCAGACGTGAACGCAAAAGGCGTGCGGGTTCACTTTCAGTAAGCAGCATACCCAGATTCAGCACGGCACGAAAACTGAATAAACCCAGCGCGGTGGTTTTGGTACCGTCATTGATGTCGGTACCAGAAAGTATCGTCTTGAATTCCTTTAGCTTTTTACCTTTTAGCACCTGGTAGCCGTTGCTTTTTAACTCATCGGCATGGCTAGATAAGTAGCGCTCAATAGTACGGTCTGTAACGTCATACAAGGCAACCACCTGTGCCTTGGTAAATACCGTTTCACCTTCAAAGATCACTCCTCCCAAGCCCAAGTGCTGCTCGGCTTGTTGCAGAGCGTAGCGGTTGTTAAGGATATTTTGACGGTCATGGGATGATGCGGTTAGGTCTTTAGCCATTTGCAGCGCCTCTGATCAACTGCCGAAAGGAAATACTGGCTGTTTTTGAGGCATTAGCCACCACACTTTCAACTTTATAATTACCAATCTGTGCCGTATCAGCATTTGGCTGGTATGTGGTTCTTTTGCGTACGTTTCTGGCATTGGTAGTCACGATGGCTTTATCAATTTCAATACCGTTGGCATCTATTCCGTAATGAACTTCTGCCATGCTCAGTAGGTATTTTAAGAACAACGCTGAATTGTCCAGTTGCTTCTGGTTATCCTTAGGCTTCAGCCTGTCGGATTTTAGGTCGAATACTAAAGCCCGTTTTTGTTCGGTATCTTGCCACAAAATAATCAGGTCACAGCCTTTATTCACACCCGCATCGTTAGTCGAGCTTATATAGAGAGAAAGCTGTTTATATTTCTGCTTATCTTTTTTAGGCTGATAATCCAAGGTAAAGGCGAGTGCATTGTCGGGTATATGCTCGATATACAGCTCAGCTACCTTGCTATCAGGCCCGCCTTCTTTCAGTTTTAACTGTTTCTTGGCGGTATCGTAATCGATAACCACATCAGGGTTGATGATTTCTTGCATCGCTACCAGCATGCATCACTCCTTGATACCGTAATAAATTTTATCGGCCAGCTCGTTGGCTTTGGCGATTAAGTTATCAAACACTTCCATATTGATACCGTACTTGTCTACTTCAACAGCATGGATCTGGTGATCGCCTTTTAGGCCGTAGGCTTTGATTTGTGCAGGTTGCAGCAGATCTAAATCAGTCATTTTTTCTGAATTCATAATCTGCTCTTTGTTTTCTACTTCAAGGTTAAGCATCACACGGTTGTTAAGCTCACGGATTAAATAATCGCTATGAGTCGTCACCAATACCTTCACACCGGAATTGACTAAACGGGCTAATAACCCCGCCATTTTACGCTGATTATCCGGGTGTAAATTTAGCTCCGGTTCGTCGATAATCAACATGCCGTTTTTCTCGGCTAGCGAGTTGATGTAGAGATCAATCAAAAAAAGCGACTTAATGGAAGAGGATGCCACATAAACTGGTATAGCGACCTTATCGCGGCCGCGCTCTTTTTTGGGCATATACATCACTTGTTTATCAACAGATTTGTATGAGCCACCCATTAAGTCTTGAAGTGCATCACGAATAGGCTTGCAGTCGCTTTCTTCTTTAATAAAACTCTTCCGCTTACATAGATTTTCGTAATCACGTACTACGTTAATATTGTCTTGGATTGGCTGGGCATACCGCGAACGCATGCTGTTTAGCAACTCAAGGGGAGTTACTTTATCGGTGCTGGTAATGTGTTCGATAATGGCGTTTTTGCTGATATCCAGCTCTTTGTAGAACAAGGCAATGCCGGTGCGTTCAGATGTCACCACAAAGGGGCGCGGCAATAAATCCGCAAACAAACAATCGGCAATATGGTCGCTAATCACGTCATCCAAAATCTGGTTAGGAACACGACCCCCGCTTTTGGTTTGGAAAGTGACCGATAACACGGTTTCATTCTCAGCCTTGTAAAAGCTTAACTGTTCTGACTGACCAAAACTCACGGCTTGTTTAAACTCATTAGTAAAGTCAAACACTAGCTGGTCATGGCTAAACTCCGCTTTAGCACCGTTAAAAAAATCCTTTGGAACATTGAAGTAACGAGGCAAGTTATCAGAAAACGCTGACGAAGCATTTTTAAGGTAATCTGCCAACTTAGCTTGGTAAACCGTCAATTCAATCAGCAGTGTGCCTTCTTCACGGAGTTGTGCTAAACGCTCACGCGATACCGACAAATCAATCCACTGTTTAAAATGGCGCAACAAGCCATAGATGGCATAGCTGATATAGGTTTTGCCCATATTGTTAGGGCCACAAATCACAGTTAAATCACCCAGCTCAACGGTGCCTTTATCAATACCGCCTAAGTGTGCAAAGTTAAATTTCATGTTACCTCCTAATTAAGCGGTGGGGTGTAGGGTTTAACATTTTAGTTTGCCTCCCCAACGGTGACTTGGCCGTTCATTAGCATGGGAAGAAGCCAGTCGCGTAGTTTAACCAGCTCAGAACTTTCACTGTCCAAGGCGTGAATCCGCTTGAGCATCGGATCTACAATTTGAGAAAATTTGTACACTATTGTCTTTCCGCCGTGCGCCAGTTGAAATGATTTGAGAACCCCATGTCTTATGCCTTTGTGAACGCTTCCTGAAGAGGAGTTTTTAGTAAATGCTTTCATTTCCATTGATGAGAGCAATAAATATAGATATTCGGGGGTAACGCTGCTTAAATTTGGTCTCAAGGTAAATACGGATTCATTTATATTCCAGTCGGATGGTTTTTCCTGAATCAGGTAAGTTACTCCCACTGGTTCTATGCTAGTGAACAAAACGTCCCCAGGCTGTAGTTGAGAACGTCGATCAATAATTTTTAGAGCCTCGTCATCAATTTTGTCACATTTGTCATCAAGAACAATTTTTCCATTAGTCACGTTCTTGATGGTTACATAGTAATTACTGCCCGCACCAAGTTTGAAGTTGTCTCTTGGGTTTAACCCTGTACCCGAACGCTCAATTATTTCTTCAAGCTGAACTGTGCTCCACCCCTCCGGTATTTCCCGCTTTAGGGTTGGGTTGTAGACCATTTTTCCGCCGGAGGATTTGTAGGGTTTGCCGTTGGCGTCGGGGAAATCGAACTGTACAAACCAGTAGTCGTACAGGGTTTTGGCCATGGCTTCCAGCTCGGCGTTGATGCGGTTGTTAAGTTCGATTTTTTCATTTAATAGGTAAAGAAGATCACCCGCTTTTACTTGCTCATTATATTCGGGTAACAAAAGATTCAAATATGAAAATATAGCCTCGTTTAAGCTTGCTCTAAGCGTCATGACAGCGTTGTTCGTCATGGTTTTTCTGAACATTGGGCTTCTTAGGTAGAAAGCCATGAATTTCGAGTATGTGATGTTAGTTTGTGTTGGACGAAGTCGTTTCAAAAAGCCACTATACGAAGCATTTGGGTAATCCTTGATAGCTACACAGCTCATCGCGAGTTCATCAACCACTTCGCTGGTTCGTGTAAGAAAAATATCACCGGCCTTTATCGAGTATGTCTCCTTTTCCTTATCAGACGTGTCCATCAAGTCGGGCAACGCATCTGGTACGAAATAGTTATTGAATACCACAGAGAACGATAGGAATGGACTGCCATGCCCAGCTTGGTCTTTTGTAGACGATATCCCGGAAGACATTGTGTATAGGTCACAAAATCGATGCTTCTTGAGGTTACTCATACTTCAACCCCGACAACTGCTTTTTAATCTCAGTTTCCAAATCACGAGACTGACTAAACAGGCTATCTAAATTACTGGTAAAGCCCTGCATCTTTTCAGCAAACTGTTCTGGGGTAATATCGACATATTCGATTTTCACATCAAAATACTGGCCTGCACTTAGTGAGTAGTTTTTGGCTTCGATGTCGGCATAACTCACCGCTACCGAAAGATCTTCGATGGTTTCTTTGGCGTTAAACACATCAATAATTTGCTGTTCTTCTTCGGCGGTTAATACGGTTTTTTGGTTTTTGCCGTCTTTGACTTTTTCACCCAAGTTTGAGGCATCTACCAGTACCACATCGCCATCGTTTCTGGCGTCGATAAATAGAATGGATACGTTAGTGCCTGTGGTGGCGAAAATATTGGATGGCATGGAAACCACACCCGCCAGCATTTTGTTTTTCACCAAGTGCTCACGGATTTTTTTGTCGATACCGGATTGGGCGGTAATAAAACCGGTTGGCACTACCACCGCCGCTTTGCCGTTTGGTTTGAGCGAAGCAATGATGTGCTGTAAAAACAACGAGTAAATCGCCATTTTGTCTTTTGCTTTCGCCGGTGCTTTAGGAATACCAGCAAAGAAGCGTTCTTTATTTTCTTTGCTGTCTAGCTCATCTCTAAAGTCACTAAAGTCGAGCTTAAATGGCGGGTTAGAAACAATATAGTCAAAGCGTTTTAACTCTTTACCGTCTTTGTGATAGGGGTGCAAAACGGTATTACCTTGGATCACATTCGGGATAGAGTGAACTAAGTTGTTTAAGATCAGGTTTAGCCGCAGCAGGTTGGAGGATTTTTGTGAAATATCCTGCGTGTAGATGCTACAGCGATTTTCACCAATGGCATGGGCGACATTCATCAATAGCGTGCCCGAACCTGCCGATGGATCGTAACAGGCTACATTGCGTACGGTACCTCGCTCAGCTTGTGGTACGAGGATTTCGGCCATAATGCGCGCCACTGCATGGGGGGTAAAATACTCGGCGTATTTGCCGCCAGAATTGCTGTTGTAGTCTTTGATCAGGTATTCAAAGATGGTGGCGTAGAAGTCGAATTTTTGGGTAAAAATGCGTTCAAAGCTGAACTCCACCAATTTGTTGATAATGGCGCGGCAGAAAGCATCGCGCTTGGAATCGTCGGCAATGTATTGGCTGATGCGGTCGAACAGTACCACTTTTGCGCCGCCATCGGTTTTTACTGCAAATACATCGTTATTGGTAATGGCAATATCGATAAGGGTATCGTCAAACAGCTTGGCAAAGTCCGGTGCGTTTTGTTGGCTAAACAGGTAGCTTATAAAGTGCTGCGGTTTTAGCCGTGCGGTATCGCCGCCCATTTGCAATTGCAGCATGTCGAGGTCGTCTTCTGACATGGCTGCGAGGGCTTCTTCCCACTTTTCCGCTTTAGCGATAGTGTCGTCGAGCTTTTTTGCTTCAAAGGCGAACTTGTCGTTTAAAAACTTGTACAAAAACGTTTGGGTAATGATTTTAAATTCGTTACCGTCATTACCTAACCCATAGTTAGCACAGATGCTTTTTAAGCTATCAATTAAGGTTTTGGTTTTTTGCTGAAATTCTAATTCAACCATTTTAATGCTTACTTCCTAATCAGTGTTACTCGCATTACCACGCTTGGCTGCCGGTATTAAATTCTTTTAAATATTCCGCGACGACGAGGTGGTTAATGTAACGTGAGGCGTCGGCGTTGAGTTTGATTTGCTGCTCTTTCATAAAGCGACCAATCACCAGCGGCATCATTTGACGCTCAAAGTAGCTTTCGTTATCCAACACTTGGCTGTTGTTGAGCACTTGCTCGTCGGCATCTTGTTTTACACCCGCGAGTGCTTCAAAAATTTTACGTTCGGACTCGCTAATATCACTTTGGCTTTGCTGGCGCTCTTGTAAGCGCTTGTGAATGCGGGTGTATTTGGCATCGCCTAGGTATTTTTGCCTTAATTGGTTGTTTTCGCGGTTGAGCTCTTTGACGCGGTCGTGAATTTTATTCAGCGCGCCAATGTTGGCCACCATTTCATCTTGAGTCACTTCGCTTAAGTTTTTCTTCTTAAACAGGCGCTCTAGCTCTTCTTTCAAGCTAATAAATTGCGGGTCTTGCTGGTCAAAGTTGCTAGCTAGTGCTTCTCGAGTTTGGCGCAGGGTGTTTTTCAGTTTGTCGGCCAGGACTAGCTCTTCTTCGCCGATTTTTACAAACTTGAAAATCACATCTTCTAAGGCGCGGTTGAGCAAGTTAGTGGTGTCTTCACCGCTTTCTAAGTCGTTTTTAAGATTGAGTAAGTCCAAGTGATTACTGGTTTCACGATACAGCACATTGAGCTTGGCAAAATCCAGTTCATCGAGAAAATCATACTCGCCTTGCAAACGGATCAAGTTATATAAGCTGCGAGCATCGGCTAAGGCTTTTTTGAGTGCCAGCACGGTATCGCGGTCTTGTATTTGGCTGATCTGATTGCAGAACTCTTCCATGTTGTCGGTATCAAAACGGAACAGCAAGTCTTTGATATGCTCGATTTCTTGCTTGATCTCTTCCTGAGATTTAAACAGGTGTGAGTAATGCTCCATCTCATCGCCCAGTTCCGCCTGTAATTCGTCGAAATAAGCTTTGTTAGTGGCATCGAACTCTTTACGAATATCAGCAAAATCCACCACATAACCGTAGCGGAAATCTTTGTAAGTACGGTTCACTCGTGTGAGCGCTTGCAGCAAGTTGTGCTTGCGGATCACCCGACCAAGGTAAAGCTTTTTCAGGCGTTTGGCGTCAAAACCGGTGAGTAGCATGTTGTAAACAAACAAAAAGTCGATTTTGCCTGCTTTGAAGTCTTCTACCCAGTTTTTGCGCTCTTCTTTGCTGCCGATGTCGTGCAGGATTAGGGCGGCGTTTTTTACCTTTTGTGCTTGTTTAGCAGACTCAGCATAACTGGTTGGCGCGGGCTCAGCGACTTCGAGTACCTGGCTATTTGAATTGGATGTTTGCGGCAGAATAGGTGTATCGGCATAAACGCCATTGAAGATTTCAAACATCTGTTTAGCTTGGTCTGAGCTGTCGCAAATGACCATGCCACCAATCGTTGCATCGTTTAATGCGCCACGGCTTTTTTCAAAATCGTTTACGATGTAAGTCAGCATGGGCTCAACAAAACTTGGGTGGGCGTAAATCAGTTTGCGATCGACATCGCCCATTTTTACTTCGGCTTCTTCAAGGGCTTTTTGTAATTCAATTTTGTATTGAGTGCTGATCTCCTCATGAATTAGGCGCAAGGTGTAACCGTCAGCTATGGACGCGTTGTAGTAGTACTTGTGAATGTAGTCGCCAAACAAAGCGCGTGAATTGTAGTCATCCCCCAATAGCGGCGTACCAGTTAGGCCAATTTTAATGGCGTTGCTGTCTGACTGGCTTAGGTTGGCTAAGAAACTGCCTTTAGGGTTATAACTGCGGTGTACTTCGTCTAAAAAATACACGCGTTGTATCGCGACGTTGTAGTCTTTAGTGCTGACCACATCTGGGTCGTCTTGAAATTTTTGAATGTTTACCACGGTAATTTCTGGCTTGCCAGAATGGTTATGGATCACCTGTGTAGCTTTAATGTCGCGAGCAAAATCTTCTCGCGAGTTGACGGTATATACCGTAAGGCCACGGGCGGTAAATTCGCGCTGCGCTTGTTGCAGTAAGTCTAAGCGGTCAACAATAAAATAAAACTTAGGGATGACTTGCTGCTTTTGGAAGTAGTCAGTCAAAAAACGCACGCTATAAAAAGCGAGTGCGGTTTTACCGCTGCCTTGGGTGTGCCAAATAATGCCTTTTTTAACGCCTTCGCTAAGCTTTTGTTCAATGGCTTTGGTGGCAAACAACTGCGGATAACGCATGATGTGTTTTTGTAGCCCGTCAGACTCAGACACATACGCCAAGGCGTAACGCAAAATAAAGGCTAAGCGCTCACGGCTGAGTAAAGAGGTACAGATGCGGTTGGTTGGGCGCTCGGGTTGCTTGTTGGTCTGGAACTCTGGGTTACTGCGGATCACTTCCAGATTGTTGTCTTTTAAGACTTTTAGCTCGTCATCGTCCGATACCGGCTTCAACAAAGCGGTTAAGTTTAAGACTTCTTCTTCGCGAAAATAGTTAAATACCGGCTTATGGTAAGAACTACTGGCATAGAAGGCACCTTGGACGGGTTCTGGGTCGCCGTCGTCGTACTCCATGTTATTGGAGAAAATCATAAACTGGGTAATGTTGGCAAAACGCTTGAACTTAGGGTTTTGAAAGCGTTTGTTGATGCGGTCACGCTCGGCCAAGATACCTTCGCGATTATTTGGCTTCTTCACCTCGATAAACACTAACGGCATGCCATTGATAAGCAGCGTGATGTCTGGCCTGAATTCTTCATCGCCGTTTTGGCAGGTTAGCTCAGTAACAACATGGAAGGTGTTGTTATTGAAGTTTTCAAAGTCGATCAGCTTGGTATTTGAACGCTGTGACAAGCGCTCAAAAAAGGCTTTGCCTAGGTCTTCGTTATCCAGCAATAGTTTGACATCTTCCAACAAACGACCGGCTTCAGCATCTTCAATGCCAGGGTTAATTTTGCCGATAGCGGTTTTGAATACGTCAGGGAAGATATTGGTGTCGAGATCCCAGCTTTGCCCTTTAAGTGACAGGTACTGATAGCCTAAACGCATCAGGTGCAGTATGGCAGGGATTTTTACCCGGCTATCTTCATTGAATTTATGGGTATTGGGAGCCATAACATTCCTTGTAATAGTTTTAATCAGGAACCTGCTCAAGCAAATCGCTTAGAGAGCAGTTAAATAATTCACACAGCTTATCGAGCGCCTCTAAGTCCACCTTGAGCGCGGTTTCTTTGTACATTAGCGTGACGGTGGTACGGCTGAGACCGGTTTCACGCATCACGTCGCTAATGCGCATTTTTCTCTCACCCATTAATCGGGCTAGGTGGCAGCGGATCATGCTCTCTCCACGGTGTTTTCTTAACCATAAACTTGGGAGTTTTTCACTGTTGCTTACCCTACCACAATTTTGATTATTCTTAACTTATTTGAGTTAAAACCAAATAATTGAGCGTATTTGTTATTCGTTCGGTGCTGGTTGTTGGTATGCTAGCGGTTCACGGGAATGCCTCTAGCGGTACTGTCCGTGTTGGACTTCAAGTATCGTTAGGTACTTATGTTGACTGGCAGTACGCTGCAAGGCGACAAGCCTACACAGGATTCATTGCCTTTTTAGTCATCCAATATACTGCCTTTAATACAATACATGCGTGGACGGGTGTTATCGGGTAGGCTGACTTTGCGCTGCGGCCATCAGTGCTTTGGCGGCGCGATCTGGGCTTAGGCCTTCGGTGGCTTCACGCCAGCCAGTTTTGCGCGTTATAGGCAAAACCAGCCGGTAATGTTGGCTCGTTGCTATGCATATCACTGGCAGGTAATTGGTTTAACCACGGCCATAAGCAGCACCGATACGGCGGGTTTCAATCCACTGGTCGATATCGCTTTCTAACCAGCCCACGGCACGCGCACCAATATGAATGGATCGCGGAAATTCACCGTTGGCCCCTCTCTTTATATAAAAAGGGGCATAAATGGTACTGCGGCCAAAGCCTGTTTTTGCCTTTACCTCGGGCAAGCGCAAAATCCGCTGCTGACGCGCTGGGTGTGTTGATGTGGTGGATAATTGTGTGGTTGGGTTCATCGTTTCTATTTTTTCCAAAATAAGCCTCACTGATCTGTTAAGTTCTCTTAGGAGTTTGCCCCGCTATTATTAAAGAGTTAAACGGACGCAGTAGGCAGATAAATGCCCAGATCGTGCAGCTTTCTGAGGGTACAGGTGTAAATACCCCATTTATAACACAGTCATCTCGTAGAGAATTTATGCCGCATTTCGGTACTCTAACGGCGTCATGT
>NZ_JAUCDY010000015.1:0-62496 GCF_030362935.1 Thiopseudomonas acetoxidans | reverse complement strand
GCCAGCCTTTGGCTGTTACTCCCGTTGGTCGTTGCGCCTTGTGTTAGCGTCCTCGGTAACGTTATTCAGAGGTTCCTGTGTTTAGGATTTTATATCTTAAAGCGCGCCACTAAGCTTTGTAATTCCTGTCCTAATCGTGCCAGTTCTTGCGATGAGGCTGCTGTTTGCTCAACGGCAGCGGCTGACTGCTCAGCAATACCATTGACGCTTACTACACTGCGATTGATTTCTTCAGCCACTGAGCTTTGCTCCTCTGCTGCCGCGGCAATTTGCATGCTCATCGCCTGAATTTCAGCAATAACACGTGTGATGACTCCCAATTCATCACTGGCTTCTTTGACCAGCTCTAGCGTTGAGTCTGCCAGTGTTCGGCTGCTATCCATCATGGTCACAGCTTTTCCTGAGCCAGTCTGCAGCCTGCTAATCAACCCTTCAATCTCAGCGGTAGATTCTTGTGTGCGCTGAGCTAAGCCGCGCACCTCATCTGCAACCACCGCAAAGCCGCGTCCAGCCTCACCAGCTCGCGCTGCCTCGATAGCAGCATTGAGTGCTAGCAGGTTAGTTTGCTCAGCAATACCGTTAATGACCGTTAGCACGGTAGAGATGTTTGCACTGTCTTCATTAAGTCTGTGCATTGAATCAGCACTTTGCTGTACTTGCGCAGTTAGCCGATCGTTTGCATCAAGCGCTTTTTGTAACGCTTGCTCACCATGGACAGCTAAACGATTGGCTTTGTCAGAAGCTATTGATGCTTCTTCTGCGTTTTGTGCAACCTCATGCACAGTCGCCGTCATCTCGTTCATTGCTGTTGCCACTTGCTCCGTTTCTTCACGTTGACTAAGCACCCCAGCACTGGTTTGCGTTGTCACAGCGGAAAGTTCCTCTGCCGCTGAAGCCAGTTGCGAGGTAAAATCATTGACCTCACCTAAGGCTTCACGCAGATTCGAACGCGTCTGTTCCAGAGCATTCAACAAAGCACCAAATTCATCACCACGCTGCTCCACATCACGCCCGGTCATATCGCGACCGCCAATGGCTTGGGCAATGCGAATAGCTTGACTTAAAGGCTGAGTGATTTGCTTGGTCATAACCCAGCCAATTAAAGCGCCTAATGCAATCGCAGCTAAAGTTAAGAGCACCGCAACTGTTTTTGCGTTGCTCATTTGCTGGTCACCCAAGTCGGTAACAAAGCGCACACGATCTTCGGTAGCAGCACTTAAGCGCTTATAAACAGCATTCATGTTTTTTTCGGCACTAAGCTGCTCCTGTGTTAGCGGGACTATAGCAGCCAGCAAGTCCATATAAGTATCGATGTCAGATATAATTTTTGTTCTTAACTCTGCCGCTCTACCTGTAAGCCTTGGCTGCAGCTTACTCGCCACCTCCAGCAATACGTTATATGACTGATCTAGATTTTCAAAACTGGATTCAGTTCTGTCGGTAATATAAACCCGCGCTGTATAGGCAAGTGTACGTCTTGCATCAATAAGGCTGGTGACGAGTCGACCTGTTATAGCGCTGTGTAAGTCATCATGCAAAATCGGCTGCTGCGTACTACCGTTAATAAAAGAGTCCATCTCAGCCAGTGAAGCGTTCGTGTCAGCACCACTGATAACTGCTGCAGCGATATTTTCCTTAATCTTATTATGAGCATTAACATAGCTAGCAAATAATTGCTCATACTCCGCCACGTCAACCTGAATTTCGTCCATGATTTTGTGACTGCTAGCGGCAGTGAGCGTTGTTTTTGCCTCACTCGCTGTTTGTTTAACCTTATCGGCTATTGCGTAGGTAGCTGTAACATGCCGCTCATCAGGACTTATTTTATAAAGCGCACTTGTGATCTGTAAGTCATCAGCCAAGTCATTAATTAACACTACTTTTTCTATGTTAGAGGTGCGCATAGCAATTTGATTTAAGCTGTTAAAGTTATTAATTGTTAAAATCACTAACAGCAATATAATTAAGCTTATCCCCATGGATAGCTTTACCGGCACACTGATATTTTTCATTATTATTCTCGAGTATAAACTTTCAGCCATTGCCTTATAAAAAACATATAAATACAAAAGCTTTATTTTAGGTTGGTTTTTAGGAGGCGAGCATACTCCGTTTAATCATATCAACCGCATTTATTTCGGCAGAATCGAGTATCGACACATGCGGCTGACTGGCTCAATGATCAATATCAATTATATTGTTTTTAGTAATGTGTTTTTATTCTTATACGAGCTCGGATGCATTTACCACGCTCACCACGGCTACATCAGCCCCACTGACATCCTTTGACTCATTGCAAGTCAAAAGGTGTCAGTGATTGCGCTAGGTGAGTTGACGACTGTTAGCCCAACTTAACGACGCGAATCATTGCCAGATCATCAGCATGCTCTAAAAGGATCTTGCGTACCCGCGCCTGCCATAGACGGGCAAACTCGATCTGTTGTTCAGGAGTTTCACGGTTTTGGATAACCGCCTGCATGCGTTCGCGCTGCGATTCATCGGCAGGTATCCGGTTAGCATCAAAGGTCACCGCTACAGCAGCGCCAGTGTCCATGCGCTCGAAACGGATCGGCGCGTCATTGTCACCCTCTTGCGCCGCGAAACTGAGCAACCCGTTACGGGCGAAACGACCACCAATTCCCTTGAAGCCGCCCTGCGCTGCAGCACCGGTCAACAAGGTCAGCACTTGGGCGACCACACCAGTAGTCCACTGCGTTTCAGGTGTTGGCATCTGTATGGCGATACCACCACGCTCGGGCAACGTATCCGGATAAAGTGCATTCAATGCGGCTCTGGCAGTCAGAAAAGCGCCGGCCACCGTTGGGCAAGAATGGCCTGCTAGCCGCACTGCATCCGCGTAACGGTAATCCATGATGCCCTCTGTTGCGCTACCCAGTAATTGAGCTAAAGGGTCGTGCAAACGAATTACTGGCGCTTTATCAAAGAATTCTGGAAATGTCATGTCGTTCACCTAAAGGAGTAGTATGTTAGAAGCCAAACAAGAGTATGAGTTAACACTACCAACAGCAATCACTACAGACCCTATAATGAGTCCAAAACTTAGGAAATAAAACACGCTGATTGGCACCCAACAAGCCAATAATACTGATAGGAAGCGAACACTATGAAGCCATAGCAACCGAAATAAGTGTGTATTCTATCAAATAGTTAAAAGTAACCACTATACAGCCAGCTGTTCGGCGCGAGCGTATCGCAAAAGTTAACAGAGCAAAGCCCACTTACGGAACTAAAGCGCCCCTCACTCATACCAGCGCGCCGTACAGTCTGCAAACAATCAATATCACATGGTGAACTGGATAAGTTATGTGGGTCTGGCGCTTTCAGCCTGTATTGCGGCCACCTTGCTGCCAATGCAGTCTGAAGCCGCTTTAGTAGCGCTGCTGACCCTCAAGCCGGGCGCAGTAATCTCGCTGGTGGCCGTCGCCTCCTTGGGTAATGTGGTGGGCTCACAAATTAACTGGTGGCTGGGTACGCAACTGCACCGCTGGCAACATCGACGCTGGTTCCCTGCCACTGCTGACCAGCTAGCACGGGCACAGCTATGGTATCAACGCTATGGCCGTTGGAGTTTACTGCTGAGCTGGATGCCTGTTATTGGCGATCCCTTAACCTTGGTGGCCGGAGTGCTGCGTGAGCCGTTTTGGCGCTTTACGCTCGTAGTCAGCATCGCCAAAACCGGCCGCTACATCGTACTGGCCTATGTCACCCTCTACATTGTGCAGACTTAGCCAAGCGCTGCCAAATCTCATTGACCGCTATTTAGTGTTATCCTAAACACCCTCTTATTACACCCTGCTTAACTGTGATACCTATGAAAATCCTTCTGGTTGAAGACGATCAGCTTCTCGGTGACGGCATTGCCGCTGGCTTGATTCAAGCAGGGTTTACTGTTGACTGGGTGTTGGACGGCCAACAGGCTGATACCGCACTGCTCACCAACAGCTATGATGCTGTTGTCTTGGATTTAGGACTGCCCAAACGCTCTGGCATGGACGTGTTAAAACGTGCGCGAGCGCAAGGTAAAGAGCTGCCTATTCTCATCCTAACGGCTTACAGCGCGGTTGAGCATCGCGTGGCAGGGTTGGATGCAGGTGCAGATGATTACTTGGCCAAACCCTTTGATCTAACCGAGCTGCAAGCACGCTTACGCGCCTTACTGCGCCGTTCCAAAGGCTATGCCGATGCCGTTATCCGTCAGGGCGAACTCAGCCTTGATCCAGCTAGTCATACCGTCCTGTTTGCTGGCCAGCCGGTGGATGTGTCTGCACGTGAGTTTAAAATCTTGCATAGCCTGCTACTCAATGCGGGACGGGTGATGTCCAAAGCCCAGCTAGAAGAACAGCTTTACGGCTGGGGAGATGAAATCGAAAGCAATACCATTGAGGTGTTTGTGCATCATTTACGCCGCAAACTTAACCCACAATTGATTCTTACTGTTCGTGGGGTGGGCTATATGATTGAGAAAACGACCCCATGAGAACCTCATTGCGCTGGCGTTTATTTGCCTTACTGGCGGTTTCCGTCCTGCTGGCTTGGATTGCTACGGCTTTTTTTACCTATTTAGACACCCGCCACGAAATCGGCAGCATGCTCGATAAGCGCCTTATGCATACGGCCGAGTTAGTTTTGCAGCAAGTAGAGCTAGGAAGTAATACGATTCCCTACACCCAACCCTTGAGTGATTACACCCATACGACGCTGCAAGTATGGCAGCATGACGGCACGTTACTCATGCAGTCTACTACGGCGTCCACCGAGCGCCTCGGCACGCAACATGAGGGGCTAAACAATGCGGTGCTGCAAGGCATTCGCTACCGCACTTACAGTCTCTGGGATGCGCAGCAACAGTTTAATGTGCGCGTGGCTGAGCGCTATGACTTACGCGATGCGCTCGCTGAAAGTGTGGCGCGGCATCTGCTGCACCCGCTCTATTTTGCCGTACCTGGATTAGGCGTGCTGATCTGGCTAGCGGTAGGCGCTGGCCTTGCGCCCTTGTCGCGCTTTGCTAACGAGGTCAAACAGCGTCAGCCCGACAAGCTAGATCCGCTTGAGTTAAGCAACACCCCGCGCGAAGTGCTTCCGCTGCAAAATGCACTGAACTCTCTGTTTAAACGCCTGCACGACTCACTCGAATACGAACGCCGTTTTACCGCGGATGCCGCTCATGAACTGCGCACCCCGTTAGCCGCGATTAAAACACAAGCGCAAGTGGCCTGCGCCGCCACTGACGTCGAGCAGCGCCAGCAGTCCCTTAGCAAAGTTATTCTGGGTGCAGACCGAGCGGCGCACCTAATTGATCAGCTGCTCGTCCTCGCCCAGCTTGATCCAGAGCACAGCCTCATCGAACCACAACAGATCCAACTCGCCGCACTCGTCAGTGAAAGCATTGCCCAACATGCCCCAGCAGCCATCCGCAAAGCAGTAGAACTCGGCTTCACCGCTGAGGACGATGGGCTGATCTATGGCGATAGCACGTTATTAGCCATTCTGGTGCGCAACCTTATAGACAACGCCGTGCGCTACACGCCTAGCAAAGGACAGGTGAACATACAGCTTCAGCAACACGGCACTGCGATTGTGTTGCAGATTGCCGATACTGGTCCTGGAATCGCAGTTGCAGAGCTACAACGCATTACCTCACGCTTTTATCGTGTGCTTGGTAGTGGTGAGGACGGTAGCGGCTTGGGCTTATCCATAGTCAAACGCATCGCCAAACTCCATGATGCACAGCTCAGCTTTGACACGCCCGCCAACGGCACAGGGCTGGTGGTCAGAGTTAGTTTTAAAGCGGCTGCTTAACTGCTGCTGGAAAAATATTTCCTTTCTTAAGCATTTTTTAAGGTGGAGCCGGGATACTCACTACTAACCGAATCCACGGTCTCATTAAGAGGAAATACATCATGGCTATCAAATCGAATCTATTCAAGTTCGCTGCTGCTACAGGTCTAGCTTTAAGCCTTGGCAGTGTCTCGGTATTAACCATGGCCGCTGAAGACGAGCATAATCACAGTCAGGCGGTCACCGAGCTGCAGCTTAATAACGGTAGCAAGTGGGGAATTGATGCACCGCTGAGCCAAGCGATGGGCAAAATCAGCCACGCCGTGAGCGCAGAGGTTAAGTCGATTCACGCCGACAAACTGACCCAAGAGAAGTACGTTGCCTTAGCCGGTGTAATCAACAATCAAGTTGCTTACATGATTGAAAACTGTGAGCTTGAACCCGCCGCCGATGCACAATTGCATATTATTATTCACGACCTAATGGACGGTTCAGCGGCCATGGAAAACCAAGTCCAAGCACGCGACGGCGCGGTCAAAGTTATCAACGCACTGGACAACTATGCCAACTACTTTGACGACCCTAAGTTCCAGTCAGTAGCACACTAAACCCTCACATCGAGTAGGAGGCGGGTTCACACCCGCCGTCCCCTGACACCGCATGTACGACTTCGCACACAGCGGCTCATGGCGTACCTTTGTTTGCCGACTATGCTTATTCCTGCGCCAGAACAATGAATGCGTGCTTGGCTCTAACAGCCAAGAGTGGTCTTTAATCAGCACCAAGAGCGAATATAATACCCAATAATGTCTGGACGTTAACGAAAATACACACAAATCCTTTGCCCAGCTATCTCATGCACCTGTATGGGTAACTGATAAATATCACTGAGCACCTCACCGCGAATAATCTGCTCGGGTGTGCCTTGATAAGCCACATGCCCCTCACGCATGGCAATAATCTGGTCTGAATAACAAGAAGCAAAATTGATATCGTGCAGCACCACGACCACGGTTTTGCCTTTTTCATCGGCAGTACGGCGCAATAACTGCATCATGCCCACGGCGTGGTGCATATCAATGTTGTTGAGCGGCTCATCAAGCAGCACGTAATCAGTGTCTTGGCACATCACCATGGCCACGTAAGCCCGCTGCCGTTGCCCGCCTGATAGCTCGTCTAAATGACGCTGCTGGTACTCCTCCAGCGCCAGATAATGGATAGCCTCATCAATGTGCTGCTGATCGGTATCGGTAAGCCGCCCACCCGAATGAGGAAAACGACCGAAAGCCACTAGGTCGCGCACGGTTAAGCGCAGTGCAGACTCATTATGCTGGCGTAAAATTGCCAGACGTTTTGCCAGCTCCGCCCCTGGGGTGCGGGTAATATCCAAGCCATCCACCTGCACACGGCCTGCAGTCATGGGTGTCAGGCGGCTGATCATGGATAACAAGGTGGACTTGCCAGCACCATTGGGGCCAATAATAGAAGTCAGCCCACCTTTACTGATGTTGATACTGACCTCATTGACCACCAGCCTGTCGTGATAAGCCTTACTCACGCCTTGTGTTTCAATCATTGTTTAACTCCACGCAACAACAGCGCAATAAATAACACACCACCGCAAAGTTCGATCACCATGACCAAGGGCAAGCGGGTACTCAGCAGATGTTCAAACAACACTTGCCCACCTAGCAAACACACAATGGCTGCTAAAACACTGGCCGGCAAATTCCAAAGATGCTGATGACTGCCGGTAATCCAATACGCCAAATTCGCCACCAACAAACCGAAAAACAACATGGGCCCCACTAAAGCGGTGCTAATGGACAGCAGCACGCCGACCAACAGCATTAATAGCGTGACGACTTTGCGATAAGGGACACCGAGATTAATCGCTACATCACGACCTAAACTGAGCACATCCAACTGACGACGCAAATGAAACAACAACCCACTGCAGAACACCGCTGCGGCTAAGCCCACCCATAACAACTGCAGATTGACACGATTAAAATTAGCCACGCTGCTGCCCTGCTGAATGGAAAACTCACTGGGATCAAAGACACGCGCCGACAAATCCGCCAGCTCGCGAAACAGCAAGCCACCGACCATGCCCAGCAAGATCAGCATGTGCAGGCCGCGCACTGAGCCGTTAAACAACCAACGAAACAGCAGTAACGCGATGCTCACCATCACTGTGACCTCAAGGATAAACCGCAACTCCAGCGGCCAGCCCTTGCCGAATTCAGTTCCCCAAAGCAGCAAAGCAAGCGTATGCACCAGCACATAGAGCACATCAAAACCCATCAGCGAAGGCGTTAAAATACGGTTGTGGGTAATGGTTTGAAACACCACAGTGGCTAACCCCATGCTCAGCGCCACCAGCAACATAGCCAGCAAGCGGGTGCCGCGGTACTGCACAATAAACGCCCAATCGCTGTGCACATTGAGGGTCATAAAACCCAGCACACTGCCGAGTGCCAGCACAGCGGTAAGACTTAACAACCATCGACCGCGCTTCGTTAAGCCCATTGCCGGCGCCCCCGCACTAATATCACGATAAACACCAGACTACCGGCGATGGCTAATAGCGTTGCCGACGGGATTTCGTAGGGATGAATCAACACCCGACCCAACAAGTCGGCGGCCAACATCAGCGCTGAACCAGCCAGCGCCACCACAGGAATAGCGCGGCGCACATTATCGCCCGTCAATAGACGCACTAAATTCGGTACGATCAGACCTATAAAAGGCAAAGCACCGGCAATAACCACCACACTGGCAATAATCATCGACACCAACAGCACCCCGAGCGCGAGCAGTGCCGGATAATTCACCCCAACATTGGTGGCAAAATCCTTACCCATGCCAAGCACGGTAAAACGATCCGCTAATAACATCGCCAGTACAGTGATGCCAGCCGCCACCCACAGCAATTCATAACGACCACGCAAAATCGCCGAAAAGTCACCACTATTCCAAGAGCGTAATGCCTGTGACAATTCAAACTGATGCGCCAACAAACCACTGGCTGCCGCAATCACCCCGGCTAACACCAGCCCCAACAAAGGCACAATCAACGCCGAACGTAATGGAATGCGCTTTAACACTGACAAAAACAGCACGGTTCCCATGACGGCAAATAGGCTCACCACACTGAATTTCAGCCACAGCGCCATACTTGGCGCAACAATCGCACAGAGCAGTACGCCGAGCGCTGCGGCATCGACCGTACCCACCATCGACGGTTCAACCAAGCGATTACGCGCCATCATTTGCAACAACAAACCCGCCACAGCTAAAGAAGCGCCCGCTAAAATCAGCGCCAAGGTGCGCGGCCAACGGCTGACAAATAACAGCTGCGTAATACGATCATCTGGTTGGGTAAACAAATGCAACAGATTCATGCGGCTGGCACCCACATTCAAACTGACCAGCGCCAACACAAAAACCAACACCACCAAGCCCAGCAACCACAACAAAATACGCGGTTGAGCCTTTGTAGAAGAAGTTACAGCCATATAATTCGCTTACTAGGAAAGAGCCGCCATACGCAGCTAAAGAAACTCTTGCACATACAGGGTTTGCTGGTTGCCAATTCTGTATGTGCTAGGCAGTTCAAAGAGTTACTTAGAAAAAACATCCACTAAGCGATCAACATTACCCTGCATCACGCCTATGCCACTGTTATCCAGCAAATACCAACTGACCGGCTCCAGATACACAATCTGTCCTTTTGCACCTGCAGTGGTGGCATTGACCAGCTCGTTATCCATCATGCGTTGAGCCGCTACGCCTTCACGACCAATAGCCGCATCACGGTCCATCACAAACAACCAGTCCGGATTGGCTTCCAGTAAAAACTCATAGGACACCGCCTGCCCATGGCGACCCACTTTTAAGTCTGCCACCGCTGGCTCTACCCCAAACACATCGTGAATCATGCCAAAACGTGTCCCTATGCCAAAGGCGCTCATTTTTCCACCGGTGGTTAACAAGGTGAGTCCTTTACCCTGCTTAGCACTTAGGTTTTGCAGCTGCTTAACCGAGGCCTGCAACTTAGCAATTTGCTCAGCGGCCTGTTGTTCACGGTCAAATATCTGCCCGATAATTTCTGTGTTGCGCACCACGCTACCGAGCAAGTCGGTAGGATCAGGAGTTAAATCCAGAGTCGGCCCATACTTAGCCACTTCATCGTATTTCCCGCTAGCGCGACGACCTAAAATAATCAAATCCGGCTTTAAGTTTTTCAGCGCTTCATAATCAGGCTCGAACAACGTACCCACTCGCACAAAACGCGCACCAGCATACTGATCCAGCATCGGTGGCACGATGCCAGAGGTCGGAATCCCCTGCGCTTCTATACCCAGCACAGCCATGGTATCCAGTGTGGACCAATCCAGTACCGCCACAGTTTTAGGCAGTTTCTGTACCTGGGTTTGTCCTTTGGCATGCTCAACGGTTAAAACCTCTTGCGCCTGCACAGGAGCAGTTAAGCAGAGCAGTAAACTCAGTAGTGAAAAAGTGCGCAAAGCAGTAAAGTATCTAGCGCGCATAGCGGGCTCCTTAAGATTCTCTGTTGATAATTGGCAGTGTTATTTCTATAAGACGCCGTACACTATATGCGATTGATTCTTATTTGCAAGCATTTATATTGCATAGCCCGTCAGACGCACAGCTGTCGCTGGCATGGCCTACTCCTACCACAAACCGCCGCCTCTACTGCGGGAACGCAATTTTTGCGCGATGTAACTAGCCGGCAGCGCTTGAGCTGGGTTTAGAGTCCGTATCGCGCATAAGATGCGCGAAGCGGACTTGAAATCACGCAAGAGCAACAGGATAAAACCGGTTGTGCCGGGTTCGGCCTACATTCGCGCAAGAGTTGCGCTCCCACAAAAACCCCCACACCAACAGTGCGAACTAAAACACTCTTGTGGGAGCGCATCTTATGCGCGATTAGGTTTGGTGTGGCGGGATGGTTTGTTTCGCGCAAGAGTTGCGCTCCCACAAAAACCCCCACACCAACAGTACGAACTAAAACACTCTTGTGGGAGCGCATCTTATGCGCGATTAAGGCTTGGTGTGGCTGGATGGTTTGTTTCGCGCAAGAGTTGCACCCCTACAAGGGCTGTGCCAAGCAACCGGCTGCGTGCAAACCGCTTTACAGTAGGACTGATAGCCAGGTGCTTGCTGAAGTCAGGAGGGGTTAGAAACCAGCTACACCCTTAAATGCGAAGAGCCATTTTGCCAGCATAAAAAGGAATCAATGCTTTTAAGGCTTCAAGGTTGTCGCCCTGAATCAGCAGATTTTCATTATCTGCCTCGCCATAGGACAACTCAGGCACTTCCTCAAGCAAACGATAGATTGACTTCTGCGCGGCAGTTACCGCTTGGTCTTTATTGAGCCAATGAAGAATAGGCATGGTTTTCCTTAAAAACATCTGCGTCTCGTGACACTACCGCCCGCAGTTCTAATAAATATCGCAGTAAAAACAACACACCATACGCTAGCATATTTTTAACTCCTGAAAATGCTAGGGCATGCTGTGCTTGGATTGTTGTTGTTTTAAACGTAACACCGTTAATGGTTGGCCATTGTACAGCCAATAGTCAGGACCACGCGCGGCTTTACGTGCTATGCCTATTTGCGCGAATGCGGTAATAGCTGCACGTGACAGACTCAGGGTTTGGCCAGCAAAACGCACTTGTTTGTGATTGAGCACGGTACAGGTTAGTCGGCCATCCGCCTTAAAAGTCAACACCGTACCGACCGCTATATCCAGCTCTGTAAAAGTAAAAGGTTTTAACGGCGCTATCTCACTAAGTTCTTCAAGTAGCTCAGTGAATGCAGATGACTGTTCCACAGGAATGTCATCATTTTCTACCGCTTGTTTTTTGCTGTTAGAAAAGTTACTAATCGTTTTGTCTGCAAATTCAATCACATGCGTACCTAGAAAAACCTGAACCACAAACTGTTGTAACTGATGTACAGCCTGTACCAGCGCCATATGCTCTGGGCTGTCTTGCGCTGTTGTTAAAAAATCATTGCGGTACTGATTAAAGTGCATGCCAATATTGGCCAAGGCTTCAGAAACAATAAAATATAAATCTTCGCCCGCACAGTAGTTGGCATCTAGCTCAAAGCATTCGATTAATGCTGCGCCTAAAGCGTTAACCCTATGCCACTGAGGCATAGCGGTGTAATCAGGGTTTTGATTGCTAAAAATCAGACTTATTTTATGGGCTTCTTTGTTTCTGTCCTCAAGAGTCGATTCTTGCCACCATATTTGCGCTAACACTTGAAAGTAAGGCTGAAAAATCGCCAAAACATCGTTTGGATTGCCTAAATAGTTTGGCTGAAACGCCATACTAAAACCGTTTAAATAGTCTTTCCATGACAACGCTCTTTGCAAAACCTCTTTCGCGGTCGCTAGGTAAGCCAACATCTCACGAATCCGCTGAATATCAGCCTCATCATCGGTCTCACCATATTCTTCACGATTACGATTCACCTCGGCATGGGTGGCAATCATTCCACCACCTTCGTAAGGCTCAAAATAAATTTTGTCGATGCAGATGCCTGTCCAGCTACGGTGCTGATACAAAACATTATCAGCAAAGTAACTAAACCACTTGTCATTTTGCTCGTTTGGAATAAAACCCATACGCAATAAAGCAAACTGTTGTGAATCAAATACTAGATTCAGCGGTACCGTGCTGTAACGTCCTCGCAGTGGCTGGTTTTCCCAATCGGCTTGCGTGGCGGGCATCCAACTGTATTCATCAAGGCTTGGCAAAACCGAGGAAGCCTTAGCCTTAAACCAGTTTTGTACATCGCGCAGTATCTGCAGATCACGTTGACGGCCTGAGGAATTGGTCGATTGGCTAATTAATCTTTTAGCTTCGGCAAAATCAACCCAGCGCGTACTTTGTGTTACCCAGCTGTAAGGGTGCTGCTGATTCAGGTGTTTCATAATAAAAATAGCCGTGCTGCTCAAGCTGCTTTTATAGGTATTAGGCAGTGCAGTAATAATCTCTGCGAGGTAGCCAGTTTCTTCATACACCTCTCGCAGTGCCGTCAGTTCGGGCTGTTCACTTTTATCCGATTTACCTTTGGCAAAGGTCCAGTGATATCCATCAAAATGATTGGCTGGCTCACGCAGCAAAACGCGACCACAGCGCGTTAGCAATACCCCACCGTAGGCGTGTGCCTGAGGAATTAACTCTGTTTGTGTTGTTGTCATAAAAGTCCTCACCTATTCATCAGCATTCAGGGTATGCACCCTTTTTCACCGCCCATACATTACAAATAACTATAGCACTCGCTCACTGGATTTAGCGAAACTCAAAGCACTCTTGGTGAAAGCGTAAAGATATAGGTTTTTGCTTAAGCCCATTTCGCAGTGCTGTTGCTAAACCTTGAGGTCCGCAAAACCAGACATCCACTTTAGCCTCTTGGAGTTGCAGCTGCTGCACACTCAAGCGCTGCCCTTGCCCGCTGTCGTATAGATGCAACATTACATTAGCTAGTTGTTGCGTGAGTTGCTGCAATCGCTCTAGCATGGGGTCATCTTTAGCCGCTGCCGTGCAGTAATACAAAGTGACGGCTGGAAAGGCTTGTTCGCTATGGATTAAACGGTTTTCCAGCGCTGCCAAAAATGGAGTAATGCCAATACCACCTGCGACCCAAATTTGTTGAGCGGTTTTTCTGCCGTGATTGGGATTAAAGCGGCCATAAGGTCCTTCTAAAGTTACGGCCTGACCACTGTGCAGTCGCTGCGCTAGTTGACTGGTGTAATCGCCAAGCGCTTTAATTTGAAAGCTTAGTTCACCGCTGCCATTATCAGCACTGGATACAGTAAACGGATGTGCGCCTTCCAGACGGTCAAAGGTCACCAAAGCAAATTGTCCGGCGCGATGCCCAGGCCAGCGTTTACCCATATCACAAATCACTTCGGTAATATTGGCTGGCATCTGCTTAACGGCCTGCACCACTCCTTTGTAACTGCGGCTTTTACCAATTTTACCCGTTAGCGATTGCAGGCTGGCGATAACACCGCCCGCCATCAACAGCGCCATTAACCAGCCTGTGGGTTCCTGCCACCATTTTAACGGCGCCAGCAATAAGGCATGGGAGACCAACGCCAGATAAATCAGCGGCATCGCTCGGTGCAGATAACGCCAAAACACATAAGGCACCCAGCGGCTTAGCGTAAGCACCACTAGAAATAACAGCAGATACAGCCCCGGCTCGCCCAAGTCCTCCGCACCATCCTGCAGACTGTCCAGCCAACCCGAGAACTTGGCTTCATGCAAGCTTTTATCCTTACCCAACAGAGCCTCAAGCGCATCATCGGCCATTTCAATCAGCCAATGCGCCAGTGCTGCTATAACCGCAAAAATACCAGTCCACTTATGTAACTGATACATTTTATCCAAACCGCCTAATGGTGCTTCCAACCAACGCGGGCGAGCGGCCAACAGCATAGTGATGGACATAAAATTAATGGCAAGGTAGCCGCTGGTTGTTAGCAGCTGCTCATAACTAAGGCTTAGACTTAACACGCTAAGCTGAAGCGTCACAAGCATTAAAAGCATGATATGGGTACGTAAACTAGACATAAAACAAACTCCTGTTGGGCTTGTTTACAGTCTGCCGATTGAACCTGACTGCATCCTTAACCGCCCGCCAAGGAGCTAGCTGTCTGTGCGCGTCACAACAATATTAAGCTCAGCCTCAAAGCCATCACGCTGCCCAGAAGCGGGGGAGCGCAGACTCAGCTCAATGCCTGCACCGCTGGCAATCGCATCCACAATCGCCAGACCAATGCCAGAGCCTAAGCTTTTAGTGTCTGAACGCACAAACCGACGCCGCACTAAGGCAAGCTTCTCTGGCGGGACAACCTCACCCGCATTCACCACCCGTAACACCCCCTTATCGGTCAAGCTGATTGTGATAGGCTGCTGACGGGCGCCATGCTTCAAGGCATTGTCAATTAAATTGCGGATCAAAATGGCAAACGCATCAGAATCGAGTAACGACATAACAGGGGTGTCTGGTACGTCTAACTTCAAGTGGCCTGAGGCTTTATGCTGATAATCACTGACGATCATTCGCAGTATAGGTACTAGATCCGTGTCGTTTTCTGCTAGCGCGCTACCACCCTCAGCTTTGGCCAGCTCCAAGAGTTTCTCTGACAGTCTGGCCAACGTACGCAGTGAACCCTCAATTTCTTCGGCTTGCACCCTAACCTGCTCATCCTGGGTTTTCGCCTGCAAGCGCTGCAGTTTTGCCAAGGCGCTCGCCAGTGGTGTGCGTAGCTCATGGGCACTATTGGCGGTAAAACTGCGCTCCGCCTCAAGCGTGCGGCGCAAACGCTCCAATAAGTGGTTAACCGCGTTAACCACAGGCTCAAATTCTTGTGGCAGCCGCGCAACATATACCGAAGACAAATCCCCACCGCCTCGCGCCTCAATCGACTGCTGCAGCATCACAACCCTGCGTAACGAACGCCTTATCAGCCACCAAACACCCAGTAAACTAACCGGTATCAAAAGCAATAATGGGATTAATAATGCCAGGCTCGTCTCTAGCACAGCTGCACGCCTGTGCGCCAATGGCTCGGCCACTTCAATATAAATCGTGCCGCTGACTGCAGATGCGCCATAAAAGCGATGTGTTGCCGTGTCCGAAAAACCCTCACGAGGCAGAGGGCTAAACAGCTCAGGCTCAACGTCGTGAGATTGCAATAAAATCTCACCGGATGGCTTGCGTACTAAGTACGTCAGGTACTCGTCATGCGCTTTCAGCATGGGAGCCCGCTGCGGGCCCGTGTCATTTTCTCGATTCAATATCTCAGTCACCGCCAGCGGCAAAATACGCTGCGCGGTTTCTTCTAGCGCGCTGTCGAACACGTCATTCATTTTATAGCGGGCAACCAATCCCGCGGCTGCAACGCCTAGTAGCCACAGCACAATAATGCCGATCGTCAGGGAGAGGCCAAGTGTTCTCTGCAGGCTGACTTTAGTGCTCATATGCCCCCAACCGGTAACCCATGCCTCTAACGGTCACAATCACATCGCGCCCCAACTTTTTACGCAGACGACTGATATATACCTCGATGGTATTGCTCTCAATTTCTGCACCAAATTGATACAGCCGATCCTCCAACTGAGCCCGCGACAGCAACATGCTAGGACGCTGTAAAAATCCTTCCAACAAAGCCCACTCGCGCGCAGTAAGCTCGATCTGTTGACCGTTACGACTGACGCGGTGATCACCAAGATCCACTTCTAGCTCACCAATCTGCAACACTGGATTGGGATTACCGCGATAACGACGCGCCACCGCCGAGACGCGCGCCGACAACTCCGATAAATCAAAAGGCTTAACCAGATAGTCGTCAGCACCGGCATTCAGCCCTGCAATCCGATCAGATACTTGATCCATAGCCGTCAGAATGATCACAGGCGTTACATCACCTGCTGCACGCAATTTTTTCAAAAAAACCAAACCCTGACCATCCGGCAACATTAGGTCGAGTAGAATTAGATTATAAGTAGTGGATTTTACGCTGGCTTCGGCAAAAGCAAGACTCTGCACCCAATCCACTGCGTGGCCATCATCACTGATTTGATCGCGCACGGCCTCGCCCAAACCCACTGTATCTTCAACTATGAGTACACGCATATGGCTCCCCCTTACTCTACTCATCTGCACAAGAGGCTACCGCCCATACCTGACAACCGCCTGAACGATATGAACCTTGTTTCTCAGCCGATTATTTATCCGCACATTCAGGATAATGTCAGGCGCGCGTCATACAGTGACTGACACTAACCCAATAGGAGACTCACCATGAATATCAAATCTACTGTTATTAGCCTGTCATTACTACTGATAAGCGGCAGCGCCTTGGCTGGCGATGATTGCAAAGACCCAGTTGACCAGTGGCAACCGCAGGACGTTCTGCGCCAGCAGCTAGAAGAACAAGGTTGGACAGTGCAGAGCATCAAAGTGGATGACGGTTGCTACAAGGTTAAAGGACGGGATGCCGATGATCATCGCGTCAAAGCCGAGTTCACCCCAGCCTCTCTAAACTTGATGGAAATTGAAATCAAAATAAACAGAGCAAACGCCAGTGTTAATGACGACTACCGTCACAAAATACAGCGCTACAACAAACCAGCAAACCCAGAGCAAATCCCGCTTAAAGATAACTCAAGAGCCAAACCTAGAGTAAGCATTGAATAACGACGGGGGATTCCCACTGCTAGACGGCCATTGACACTTTTGAGCTTCCGGATACTCTTCAAGATCAGCAAAGAGGCGGGAGGTCACTCTACTAGCGAAGTCAGAAAATCTGCTCTAAGGAGCCAATGGCCTTCCCAGCAAACTGCCCATATGTTAACGAATAACCACTAGCCGCTTATCGACCACCCAGTTAATTTCACCGCGTAACGCTTCTAAATATATGGGTAGCATTTGCGACAGTTCCAGCAGTGACTTACCCACCAAGCTCACCATGAATACTGCCACTGTAACGACAACCAGCACCACACCTACAATGGCCAAAGGCTTGGGTACCTTAAAACTTTCTACTTTTTTTACTAATGGGTAACAGATGATAGCTATAAACGATGACAGCAAAAACGGAACTAAAATATTAGCCGCCACCTTTAGCCCCGCCAACACAACAAATAATGCTGCAACTATCAACAGCGTTTTTAAAATATTATTTTTATTAGTCGATTTTTTTCATAAAAATATACGGGGGCTGCTATGCAGCTAAAAACTACAGAGATAGTATCAGCTTAAGCATGCCTGCTCACTTCGTTTATAGTCGCAAGTGCCACCGGGAAACCCCAATCGCGCAAGGGTGCGCTACCGGTCAACCACGCCACCCTCCCGTGGGAGCGCATCTTATGCGCGATTAAACGCTTCTTAGCAATTCAGCCACCTCGACAACTCATAATCTTAGTTGGTCTGGCTGCTGCGTAAAAATCGACAACACTTGCATAAAACTCGCGTCAGGCTTAGACGTGATACTCAGCTGCTGCCCTGTAACGGGATGCGTTAAGCTCAACTCGGTTGCCGCTAACATCAGGCGACTGCTGCCAAAACGCTGGGCAAAGTATTGATTGTGCTTGGTACGGCCGTAATTGGTATCGCCAATAATCGGATGGCTAATATGCTGCATGTGCCGGCGCAGTTGGTGCTTACGACCCGTCTGCGGATACAGCTCCAACAGGCTATAACGGCTGTGTGGATAGCCTTCCACCTGCACTGGAATTTCTACGCAAGCGAGGCGTTTGAAATGAGTCACGGCTTCACGCACGGGCAACGCCTCATCCTTGAGCCGACGGTCAACCGCGCGTTCGCGTAGTGGATGCTCGATGATGCCCTGCTCTGCCGGCCAGCCTCGTACCAACGCTCTATAGGTGCGCTGCACCTGCCCCATCATCATCGCCTGCCCTACGGCGCCGGCTGTGTCAGGATCGCGGGCAAACAGCAACACGCCGGACGTAGGACGATCGAGTCGATGACAGGGAAACACATGGCGACCACCGTTAAGCTGCCGTGCGTATTGCAAGGCAAACTCGGTGGCGTGACGGTCGATGGGGCTGCGATGCACCAGCAAGCCGGCCGGCTTGTGCACCGCCAACAACCAGTCATCGCGATAGAGCTCAACCAGCGGGTTATCCGTGCGCGTCATAGCGGGGTGACTCGCCGGACAGCTCTAATTGATACCCGCACAACACACGGCTGCCCCTTACTGTTTACCGTCATGAGTAGCCCTCTGCAAAACGCCCAACACAGGTCGTAAAGCGGCACAGGTTAAGGAGTGCTACTCAAGATAGCAACACTGAAAACGCTAAAGCTGCAGTCATCAGCCCGTAACTATTACTCAGGTTTACGCGCCAACAGAGTCGCAAACTGTAATTGCGCACCACTGTGCATCGTCCCGACGTCTTCGTTGTATTTAATCAATTCCCAACCAGCGTAAGTCTCTGGCAACTGCCCTGCTTGGCACGTGTAAGCAAAGCGCACCGGTGATGGACTGCCTGTAGTGCTCATGGCGCAGACAATCAGGTTATAGCCGCCGGGCAAGGTGTGCGCCTGCATATCAGCGATTACCGCCTCAACACGCTCCGGGTCAAGAAACATCAGCGTGACGGTGCAGGCAATAAAGCCGTAATTGTCTGTCAGCGCGGCAGTATTAAGGTCATACACCTGCGCTTTAAGGTTGGTTAACCCTTCTTGGTTGACAATCTGCTGCAGCATATCAATGGCGTTAGGATTGTTATCTACAGCGGTGACGTCAAAGCCTTGCTGGCTCAAATACAGGGCGTTACGTCCATTAGAGCAGCCCATATCTAAGGCTGTACAGGGCTGAATAATTTTGCAGGCATCCACCACTTCACTGTGCGCAGGGTTCAAGCCGTAACGGCTATTGAGGTCAAGAATCATGGCAATCACTTAGGTTAAAAAATAAAGCTCTACTTATAGCCCGTTTGGTGGCGCAATTACATGATGACAAACAAGGCTTTTTAAAGCAGGGGTTTATTTTTTTGTTCTAACCGCACGTTCAGCCACATCGTTTGTGGCTAGTACAACAATGCCCTTTTCTGTCAAGCGAGCCTCGAAAGATGCACCATCAAGCAGTGGGTAATAGTTGCTTTTAATCGATTTAGGTGCCAGCAAAGCTACCGTTTTACGGTTTTGATAAGCCCATAACCACAGGTCAATATCAAACCAGCTTTGCTCAAGCTTAGCTTGCGCATAACGCGCGATGGGCTGCCGTGTATTATCGCTAAAAATAGTTTTGACTCTATCGAGCCGATAACCCGGCTGCAGACCTATAGCCTCAGCCAAGCCTTGCCAACCCAGCTCTCGCACATCCAAGCGCCATAAATCACCTTCAACAACATAGCTTTCCGTGCGTGCCTGGCGGGTTACGCTGAGTTCAAAGCGCTTGTCTACGCTTTTGCTAATGCTGATACGCACGAGCGTTTCTGAAGGTAAATTTTGCTGATAGGTGCTAAGATCATAAGCAACAGCAGCGCCCAATGCTGCAACAAGTACGATGACTATGCCAAGACTGCCTCTAAACCAAGCCAGAAACCAGTTGCCTCGTAATAAAATACGTACACCTAGCGTCAATACCAGTACTGCAATTACAGTGACAAACACTGCGAGCCCAATAAATTGCATCAATGTAATCCCTCAATAGAAAGTTTTTAGTAACTGATACTGATATTGCAGCCGAGTAAGCTGCCCACAAAGCTCATTAGTTAAAGGCTGATAATCTTAACAAATATTATGTGCAATTAAGCACCCTACTACCAACTATTCTACTGTACACCCCAGCACAACCTAGGCTTATTTATGTCGTTTATTCCCGAGTTATCACTCAGCTTCAATATGTTTCTATTGTTAATTGCTGTTGCGTTTACTGCAGGCTTTATTGACGCTATCGCTGGCGGTGGTGGCTTATTGACGATACCTGCCTTACTTACGGCTGGGTTGCCGCCACACTTGGTGCTAGGGACTAACAAGCTATGCGCCACCTTTGGATCAGCCACGGCAAGCTATGCGTTTTACCGCCGCAAACTTTTTTACCCGCGAATGTGGCGCTCTGCACTATTTGCCACGGCGATAGGTGCTGCTGCTGGAGCTTTTTTAGCACAAAATTTGCCGGCACACTGGCTGAATCAAATGCTGCCTGTGGTGGTATTTTTGTGTGGCATTTATATGCTGTTTTATAAGACTCCGTTGCAACAAGACCCAGAAAACAGCCGTATCGGACGCAAACGTCAATGGCCGCAGGGATTAAGCCTGGGCTTTTATGACGGTATTGCTGGGCCTGGCACTGGAGCCTTTTGGACGGTCAGCACCTTGCTGCTATATCCATTGGATTTGCTACGCACCACTGGGGTGGCGCGGACTATGAATTTTATCAGCAACGCTATGGCATTAACGGTGTTTATTATTGCCGAGCAGGTCGCTTGGCTGCTGGGTATTACGATGGGCATTGCCTTGATGACCGGTGCTGCCATCGGCGCGCGGGTCGCTATCGGCGGTGGACATAAACTGATACGACCCATCTTTATTATTATGGTGCTAGCTTTAACTGTGCGACTAGTTTGGCAACACTGGTTCACTGCCGCCTAAACGCTGATACAAGTGCAGCTCTATCAGATAACGTGCAATTGAGCCCGACATCGGCAGTTGCGGCAGCTGATGGATGTTAAACCACTGCGCATCTTCGATTTCATCTAACTCTGGAACGATTTCGCCACTTAAATACTCAGCGTGAAAGCCAAACATCATGGAATGAGGGAACGGCCAGTTTTGGCTGGTGATGTATTTTAGCTGGTGTATTTTAAGACTGGTTTCCTCCATGACTTCCCTGTGTACACATTCCTCTATCGTTTCGCCCGGCTCGGCAAAGCCCGCCAAGGTGCTATACATACCCGGTACAAAGCGAGGCGCACGCGCCAGCAAAATCTCATCGCCGCGACTGACTAACACAATCATGCACGGCGCAAGACGCGGATAGCTCTGCACACCACAGGGTTTGCAGTAACGCATACGATGTGCCAGCGAGCTTTGCATAGACCGACCACAACTGCCGCAATAACGATGCTCGCGTGCCCAGGTTCCAACTTGGCTGGCAAACCCTAACAGTTTAACCAGTGCTGTTTCGCCCTGCAGCATAAAATGGCGGACAGTAATCCAATCAAACTTACTGTCTGGTAGTTCTTCGTTATCAAGCTCTAGCAAGTACACCGGCTTATCATGCCAATAACCGATGGCTTGCTCGTCCAAAATGCGGTCTGCGAAAATGTGCTTAAGCTCTGTACGAGAAAAAATCACCGCTTGCGTGGTTCGGTCATGCACGAAGCCCTGCTTGTAATGGGCTACTGCCAAACCATCAGGTAAGTCTAGTGGCGGCATTGCGGAGCGCCAGTGTTGATAGTGGCTCATTGCTGAACTTGTACACCTAGTGCTTGGATACTTTCTTGTGCCAAATCTAAAACATCGCGTTCTTCTTTTCTATTCAGCAAAGACCCGCCCTCCAAATAGTATTCCAAGCTGGTTAGTGCATCGGCTAGGCTTTCGAGCGCTTGCTCGATCGGCATATCCATAGCATTGATCATATGGTTTTGAATGTAATCAATGCAGGCATTCACTAAGTGAGCAGCGCGCTCTTCATCAATAAACTGCAACCCACCGCGCACATTCGTCAAAACAACAGGTATGTTTTCTAAATGTGCGCTATCACCTGAGGACTCAAAATATGCCGTTATGGCGCGCTTAGTTAGGCTTAAACCGGCTTTGGCCTCTTCAGTTACAACGATGCGTGCCTCCATAAGCTGATGTCTGGCAAACACTTCCGCTTCAGACTCCTCAGCAACTTGCACGTTTTGACCATGCTCTAAACCTAGCACCAGCCCTTCAATATAAATTACCGTATCAGCCAGCTTATACAGTTCTTCGACCTGCACATCCTCTGGGGCTTGCCAGTGGATTACTTTGTCCAGATGATTTTTAAGCGCATTACTGGCGGTCGATAGACCAACCATGGCAAGGATTTTTTCCAACTTAGCTACGGTCACATGCAAAACACTGAACTGCTCAAACGATGCTGTGCCGCGCTCGATTAAATCAACCGCATCTTTTACGCTGCTTAACTCTTCTTGAATCGCCACTGACAAAGAGCGCAATACGTTCGTGCCCGGCCCAGATAAACGCTGGTACTCATCAGCCAACATATGATCCGTAAAGGGTAAGCTGGGCAGGCTTGCGGCAGTGCGCACCTGCGTGGATAGGGGACCTTTTGAGTCGGCTAAGGCAATCAGGTACAACAAATCTTTAAGCAGACCTCTTGGGGAGGTATGCCCACCATTGGCAAGATGTAATTTGATTTCACGGTCAATACGGGAGAACAGCTGCTTGCGGCTTTGCTTTAGCAGCAACTTGCCATCATGCATAGACTCAAACGCTGCTGCGGCCACCCAGAAGAAGTTATTTTGTTCACAATGCTTAATGCCGTCTAAACGATGCAGGGCGCGCTTCATTAGCTCATAACTGGCTGCGACTCTTTCTTCCTTAAGAACCGACAGCAAACCTACTTGATACATCTGGCGCAAACGTCGTGCTAATTGCTGCCAGTCCTCGACTACCACTTGGGCGCTAGGTTCAGGATGTTGAAAATTAAGCTTGGCGGAAAAAAAGAAGCTTTCTGGTAGCTTAGGTTGTCCGCTGGCACAACGTAATTTATTAATAGCGGGAAGCATAAGCTCTGGCATCTCAATCCAGTTAGCTTCCAGTTGTTCCAAGTACCGGCGCAGCACATGCAATGCGTTATTAATCGCAGTGAGCTGCTCATTACGGTCTTGATCAGCACCGGCGGGAATATCCATGGCTAAGGTTTGCATCTCTTGAGCCAACAGTTCAGCACCCGTCAGTTCAATTACCGATAAAATACCTTTGATTTGCTGTAAATTGGTTACCGCTTGCTGCAAAAGAACGCCGCTATCACGCTCTTCCAAAAACTGTTCAAGACACTGTTGAGTATCCGCCATCGTGGCAAACAACTCAGTGCGAACCATACTCAGTGATGTTGCTCCAGTTACCATGCCTAGCATCCTGTCTTTGTACAACGCCAAAATATCTGTAGCCAATCCGCTACATTTACACCGCTCTAGTTAACCTAGAGTTCATATAACTGCCAATACTAGCAAGTCTGTAAGTCATTGAGCGGACTCAGTTCTCAGACTATGCGTTGCTTAACACTCTAAATTTACAACCTTAAATGCAAGCTCACCTGCCTACAAGCTTCACGATTAGTCAGCAAATTTAGGCGCTGTTTTACTCATTTGCGCTGCTATCGCAATACGCAAATCTTCCGACTGCAGCATCGCCGCATTCCAAGTGGCGATATAATTCAAACCGTCTTCAACACTGTGATCACGGGCATAACGCAGCATTTCTTTGGTACCTTGCACGGCTAAAGGAGATTTGCTGGCAATCTGTGCTGCCAGAGCAAAAACCTCACCCAACATGCTGCTGTGATCGGCATAACAGCGATTCACTAAGCCAATTTTCTCTGCTTCTTGAGCATCGAAGATACGCCCAGTATAGGCCAGCTCACGCAGCACGCCATCGCCGATAATGTGCGGCAAACGCTGTAACGTTCCCACATCAGCCGCCATACCCACATCCACTTCTTTAATCGAAAACTGCGCATCTGCGCTGGCATAACGCATATCACAGGCGCTAATCAGATCAATGGCACCGCCTAAGCAATAGCCCTGTATGGCGGCTATAACAGGCTTACTGCATTTATCTACTGCGTTTAAAGCCGTCTGCAGCTCTTTAATCTGTTGGCGCAAAATCAACGCATTACGCCCCACATCCTTACCCAGTTTGCTCGCCACACTCGCCAAATAGTTCAAATCAATTCCTGCGGAAAAATGTTGGCCCGCACCTGACAACACAACCACACGCACTTGTGGGGTGCTGTCTACCCAAGCAAAAATCTCACCGACCTCCTGCCAAAACTCGGCAGCCATGGCGTTAAGCTTTTCTGGACGATTAATTTGTACATGAGCAACACCGTCCTTCAGCTCCACTAAAAAAGCTTTGTAGTTTTCCATTCGTTCGTTAGCCCCTTTTGTCGCAGCCAAGCTTTAATATGTTACAATATTTTACCAAAGCAGCATGTCTTAAATATATATTAAATACGTCGTATGCAACCTATCTGCTGCGTGAGTTGCGCGCATAACAAGCCGCCTAAAACCTAGCCGCAGCATGCCTTTGTTATATTTTGTAGGGCTTATTCGCGATCAATGCTATTCAAAACCCGACAGCTTAGATTGCTCGTTTAAGCCTAATTAGTTAAGCGTACCAGTTAACTTATTTTTGAGGAAACCTTTAATGTCTAAGTCTTTTGCGATGGCCTTCGGGCGAAATTTTCTCGGTCAATCGCCGGCATGGTACAAACAAACAATACTTTTTTTCCTCATTATTAACCCGTTAGTTTTAATCAGCTTCGGACCGGCTATCGCTAGCTGGTTACTGGTTGCCGAGTTTATTTTCACCCTTGCAATGGCGCTAAAGTGCTATCCATTACAACCCGGTGGCATTCTGGTAATCGAAGCCATTGTTATGGGGCTAGCCACGCCTGACTCACTTTACCTTGAGCTGGTGCATAACTTCCCTGTGTTACTGCTACTTATGTTCATGGTAGCCGGTATTTATTTTATGCAGGACTTGCTGCTAACGCTGTTTTCACAGCTGCTGCTGCGCGTAAAGTCCAAGTCTTTATTAAGCCTACTTTTTTGCGGTCTGTCGGCCTTTCTGTCGGCCTTCCTTGATGCGCTCACGGTCACGGCGGTGATCATTACTGTGGCGGTCGGCTTTTACTCGGTGTTCCACCGCGTCGCCTCAGGTAAAAGCCCACGAGACCAAGAAAGCAATTACAACTCCGACGGCGAAGTGATTGAGCTGCACCGCGAGCATCTAGAAGAGTTCCGTGCTTTCTTGCGTAGTTTACTAATGCACGCTGCTGTAGGTACTGCACTGGGCGGTGTGTGCACTATAGTTGGTGAGCCACAAAACCTTTTAATCGGCAAAGTCGCGGGTTGGAACTTTGGTGAGTTTTTCTGGCGTATGGCTCCGGTAACTCTGCCGGTTTTAGGTGCGGGTCTACTGACTTGCTTGTTGTTGGAAAAAACACACTGGTTTGGCTATGGTGCACGCTTGCCACGTCCTGTACGTCTAGTTCTAGCGGACTATGCAGTCGAGGAGCGTGAACGTCGCACCAGCTCACAAACAGCATCTCTAATTATTCAAGCCATTGCTGGGATTGTTTTAATTCTAGGTTTGGCTTTTCATGTGGCCGAGGTAGGCTTGATTGGTCTGCTGGTGATTGTTCTGATCACTTCTCTTAACGGTATTACCGATGAAGGGCAGATTGGTCGCGCTTTCCAAGATGCCATGCCCTTTACTGCGCTATTGGTTGTGTTTTTTGCCGTGGTTGCCGTGATTCAGGAACAAAGCTTGTTTGATCCCGTTATTCAAGCCGTACTCAGCATGCCTACCGACCAGCAGCCCTCAATGCTGTTTATTGCCAACGGCTTGCTGTCTGCCATTAGTGATAACGTTTTTGTCGCCACCATTTACATCGGCGAAGTTAACAAAGCCTTTGAGGCGGGCAAAATTACTCGCGAGCATTTTGATTTGCTTGCTATTGCCATTAACACCGGTACTAACCTGCCAAGTGTTGCGACACCCAACGGTCAGGCAGCTTTCTTGTTTTTACTTACCTCGGCCATTGCACCGCTGGTACGCCTTTCCTATGGTCGCATGGCCTATATGGCCCTGCCTTATGCCATTGTGATGAGCTTGCTGGGTTGGTGGGGCATTACGCACTGGGTTTAATCCGCCGCACTACGCAAAAACGCAGCCTTGGCTGCGTTTTTTATTGCATAGCATGTCAGACCGTTACCAGTTTATTTCCTTGCCACTGGCTTTAGCGATGCGCTGCAAAAACTCCTGATGCGCGCTTAGCTCTCGTTCACTGGCTTGCAGTACAGGCGTCATGCCTCTGGCCGAGGCTAAACGTCGTATGGCGCTTACCTGCTCTCCTGTTGCGTTCACTTCACCATCACCGGCCAAAGACAAATTTCTTTGTCCGCCTGTCATAGCTAGATACACATCAGCCAAAATTTCAGCATCGAGCAAAGCGCCGTGCAACTCACGTCCCGAGTTATCTACATAGTAGCGACCACATAAAGCATCCAGCGTGTTTCTTTGCCCAGGGTGGCGTTCGCGTGCCATCACCAGCGTATCGAGTACCGTGCAATGCTGGGTTATATCCGCCCTATCTTTTTGCCCAGCCAGTGCAAATTCATTATTAATAAAGCCAATATCAAAGGGAGCGTTATGAATGACAAGCTCCGCCCCTGCAATAAATTCAAAAAACTCATCAGCTATATCTTTAAAACGCTGCTTATCTTTAAGAAAGTCAGCGGTGATGCCGTGCACTGCAATGGCACCTTCATCGATGTCGCGATCCGGCTGCAAATACACATGATAATGTCGCCCAGTGAGCTTGCGCTCTATCACTTCCACGCAGCCAATTTCGATAATTCGGTGACCATCAGTAACCGGCATACCTGTGGTTTCAGTATCGAGCACTACGTACCGCATCCTAACACCTCCTCAACCCCTTTATTGGCTAGCTCATCAGCACGCTCATTGCCTGGATGCCCCGTATGCCCTGCAACCCACCGCCATTGAACTTGATGCCGCTGCACTTGCTCATCAAGCAACTGCCACAAATCTTGGTTTTTTACAGGTTGTTTGCTAGCCGTTTTCCAGCCACGTGCTTTCCAATTTTCTAGCCACTGCTGCACGCCCTGCATTACATATTTAGAGTCGGTGGTCAGTTCGACCTGGCATGAACGTTTGAGAGCTGTGAGCGCTTGAATAACCGCCATCAGCTCCATGCGGTTGTTAGTAGTGGCTGGTTCGCCGCCAAATATTTCACGTTCGTTGCCTTGGTAGCGAAGCAAAGCTCCCCAACCTCCAGGACCTGGATTACCCTTGCAGGCACCATCGGTATAAATTTCAACTACATCAGTCATTATGCTTGTTTTTTTCCAACGTGCCGCTACGACTGGCTGAAGCAGCTGGTAACGGCATTAATTTCTCGAAAGTGGCTTTGCGCTTTGGCTGTAAAGAACTGCCTTGCATCATTTTACGGGCGACAAGCATATAACAATTGCCCACAGGCCACTGTTTTTTATGCATAAACCGTTCAATAAAGCTTGTGCTATCAGCGTCACGTAAAAAACGTAAGGGTCGATAGCCGGAAAACTGGCACTCTTCTATATGAAAACCCAACACCGCCAGCCATTCCGACACCCGCCGCGCTGACAAGCAATGACTCTGCCGCCAAGGGCTTTTACTCAACCAATGCCCTAAGGCAAAAGTGCTATAAGGGCTGACACCGGTAATAAGAATATGTCCACCGGGTCGGACGGCTTGCGCCGCTTCGCGCAACACATCATGTGCAGAACGAGCAAACTCTAAACTGTGTTGCAGTACAACAATATCAATCGAGCCCGGCTGGATAGGCCAGTGACGCTCTGTACAGTGCGCATCCGGCGAAAGCCCAGCATGGCCTATTTTTATCTGATGACGAATGTGAGACACATAAGGAGCGTCATCGAGCGCATTATAAAACAAGGCGTAACTGCCAAAACACCGAGCAAACTGTTGTTGCACCATGTGACGCTCACAGCCGAGCAAACGCTGCCCATTCGCCGTGGCAAACCACTGGCGAAGTTGCAACATATTGACCTTTGGTTTAGAGAGTAAAGGCTTGCTAATTAACAACATCAGTGTACCTTTGGGCTATTACAACTTTCCAATTCTGCACTTAAAAGACCTCACTTTATGCTCAATCTAACACCACTTAAAGCCTTTAACGATAACTATATTTGGCTTATTCAAAACCCTCAAAAATTCCACTGCGCAGTTGTTGATCCCGGCGATGCTGAGCCTGTACTGAAGTGGCTGGCTGAAAATCCACAATGGCGCTTAACCGACATTGTAATCACCCACCACCACAGGGATCATACTGGTGGCATTAGCGCATTAAAGCAACACAGCCAGCCAAGAGTGATAGGGCCTGCTCTGGAAAACATCCCCTACTTAGATTTACCAGTACATGACAACCAGACACTAGAGCTGCTTGGCTCTGAATTTAACACTCTACTCGTACCGGGGCATACCAAAGGGCATATTGCTTACTACTGCGCCGCTGAGCAGCCCTTTGTACTCAGTGGTGACACACTATTTGCTGCTGGATGCGGACGAATATTTGAAGGTACCGCGGCGCAAATGTATGACTCATTACAACGCCTAGCCCAACTGCCTGACGCCACCCTGGTGCACTGCGCCCATGAATACACGCTCAGCAATCTGAAATTTGCTGCAACGGTCGAGCCTACCAATGTGCTTATCCAACAGCGCTTACAAAAGGTAATTTCACTGCGCGAGCAAGATATGATCACTCTACCTAGCACTATTGCGCTAGAAAAACAGACCAACCCTTTCTTAAGGTGCACCAGCACGGAGCTAATCCAGCAGGTAAGTCAACATCAGCAACCTTTGCCGCAAGGTGACCCCGCCAGCATTTTTGCCGCTTTGCGTGCTTGGAAAGATACTTTTTAGCGCCTAAAACCTGTGCTGTAAAGTATTGGACCAAACTGTGAGCCAAGTAATATCTAGGCACTGGCTTTGCCTTTCTAGCCGCTCGGATACAATGCTGTGCTTGACCCAGTAATCAGCAGTTCATACAATCCGCTGCATCTTTCAAAATGAACCCTCACAGTATTATGCCTATGTTTAAGCTTTCTTTTTCTGTGGCTCGCCTGCCTGTTGTTGGTAGTCTTGTCCTGTGCGCCGCAGTACTTAGTGGCTGTCAATCACTCGGCAACAACACCGAACAGGCATTTGCGCCTACCAGCGCATCAGCTAAAACAGTACATTACAAACATAGAACTCAGAAAAAACATGCGGTAAGCAAAGAAATACTGCACCTACCAGAGCCTGAATACAGCCAAGCACAAATCCTAGAGATGCAGGATATATGGTCACGTATTCGCCAAGGCTACCAGTTAGTTGACCTGGTCAACGAGCACCCGCGCATAGAGAAAGAACGCCAATGGTTTGGCAAGCGTACGCGCTCTTTAGAAATCATTGCAGAACGCAGCAACCCTTATATTCACTACATTGTTGAGCAGCTCGAAGAAAACGCCATGCCGCTAGAGCTGGCTCTTTTACCCGCTATCGAAAGCGCCTACAACCCACTAGCCCTGTCTTCTCAGCGTGCCTCAGGTTTATGGCAGTTTATGCCGGCCACGGGGCGTAACTTTAAGCTAGAGCAAACCCATTGGTACGACGCTCGCCGCGACATTACCCGCTCCACCAAAGCTGCTATTGCCTACCTCAAATATCTCAACAACATGTTTGACGGTGACTGGCTGTTGACCTTGGCTGCTTATAACGCTGGTGAAGGCACGGTAATGAATGCCATAAAACGCAACCGCGCCCAGGGTTTAGCTACCGATTATTGGAGCTTAAAACTGCCTCCGCAAACACTCGCTTACGTGCCCAAACTGCTGGCTTTAGCACAAATTTTTGCCGAGCCCGATACTTACAGCATGCAACTGCCTGACATTGCTAACGAACCTTTCTTTGCTAAAGTAAAATTCAAGCATGAGCTGGAATTAAAAAGCATTGCCAAAATGGCAAAAATTGACTATGAACAGCTGTATCAACTTAACCCAGCATTCAAACAAAAAGTCACTCTAGGCGGACCAGGTTATTTGCTGGTCCCAACACAGAATGTTGACTTATTACACCAGCGTTTAAGCACACTCAAAGCGCCAGAACTGTATCAATGGCCCACCTATACGGTGCGCTCTGGCGACACCCTGTCGCGCATCGCCCAAAAAAACAGTACCAGCGTGACCATGCTGCGCGACCTCAACCGACTGTCTAATAACAACCTTAAAATTGGACAAGTATTGAAGATACCTACTACAAAAGGTCCTGTTGCAGCGGTCAGCTCGGGCAGCAAAGAGCGTTATAAGGTAAAGGCAGGCGATACGCTGTCCACCATTGCAGAGCAACATAAAGTGAGCGTGAAAGAAATCAAACAATGGAACTCACTTAAAGGCGACAATATCCGCATCGGACAAGCACTGTTGCTACAATCACCGGCAACCTTTTATACGGTGCGCTCTGGTGACTCTCTAGCGAGCATCGCCTCGCGTCACAACATATCTATAACCCAACTCAAAAAATGGAACATGCTCAATAGCAACCTGTTGAAACCAGGGCAAAAATTAGCGCTATACCTGTGAGCAGTCCAGTAAGTACTGTTGTCTCTAGGAGCTGATTCTTAATGCGTGCATGGTTGTTTTATTTCTTGACTGCTGTTGTGGCTTTGCAGATGCCTGCAGCCTTTTCTGCAGTCAACCTTAGCCATGGCTACGCCCACTTTTCGCAATTAAAATACTCGCCCAGCTTTACCCATTTCGACTGGGTTAACCCACAAGCGCCCAAGGGTGGTACGCTTAAAATAATGGCTTTAGGCGGTTTTGACAGCTTAAACCCTTATGTTCTTAAGGGCACCAGCCCAATTAACACCTCTGATTTCTATCAATACGGCATATCCGAGCTCAATGCTCCCTTAATGGTGGGACAAGGCGTGTTCGACCCCTCAGGCGACGAGCCAGCCAGCAGCTACGGCTTGGTGGCTGAAAGCATTCAGTACAGTGATGATTTGAGCTGGGTGGTATTTAACCTTAGAAAAAAAGCAACTTTCCATGATGGACAACCTATTACTGCAGCTGATGTGGAGTTCTCCTACCGCAGCTTGTTGGAGCACGGGCATCCACAATACCGTAACTACTTAAGCGAAGTTGAACGCGTAGAAATTCTAGGTAAACATAAAGTACGGTTTATTTTCAAACGTGCCAACAACTCACAATTATTATTAAACTTGGGCGATTTGCCGGTTTTACCAAAACATTACTGGCAAAACCGCACCTTTGCACAAACCAGCCTTGAACCCCCTCTTGGCAGCGGTCCATACCGTATTAGTCAGGTGAAGCCCGGACATAGCCTTACCTTTACGCGGGTAAAAAACTGGTGGGGTAAGAACCTGCCCGTCAATCGTGGCAAATACAACTTTGACCAAGTGCAGGTTGAGTTTTATCGCGACCGTCACGTCGCCTTTGAAGCCTTTAAAGCCGGTCATTTCGACATATACATCGACCATCAAGCTAAAAACTGGGCCAATAATTACCGTTTTCCTAGCATCGATAACGGCGACATTATCCGCGCCGAAGTACCTCATCAGCTGCCTATTCCCACCCAAGCTATTTTTATCAATACGCGCCGCCCACCCTTTGATAATGCACAGGTGCGCGAAGCCTTATCACTGTTATTTGATTTTGAATGGGCCAATAAAGCATTGTTTTACGGGGCTTATCAGCGTACAGAGAGTTACTTCCCCAACAGCCCCTATGCTGCCAAGGGTATCCCCGAAGGCGCTGAGTGGTTATTACTGGCCAAATGGCGCGAACACTTGCCGCAAGAGTTATTCAGCCAGCCTTTTCTTGCTCCACGCACCGATGGCCGTGGCTTGCCCAGAGAAAACATCAGCAAAGCGCTCAAGCTATTACAGAAAGCCGGCTGGAAGCTGACGGCACAGGGCCTGCGCAATAAAAACGGGCAAAAAATGCAGCTGGAAATTTTACTGGTTAACCCCAGTCTTGAGCGTATCTTTCAAGCCTATGTACAAAACTTGCAAAACTTTGGTATCGACGCACGCATGCGTACCGTTGACCGAGCCCAGTACAAGCAGCGCATCGATAATTTTGATTTTGATTTAACCCTGCTAGTCCTGTCACAAAGCTTAATCCCAGGGCAAGAGCAGTGGTATTACTTCCACTCTTCCCAAGCTTATTTAAAAGGCAGCAAGAACTATGCTGGGATTAACAATCCAATAGTGGATGATTTGCTCGATGCTGTGCTCAGCGCACCCAACCAGCATGAACTGACTACCGCCATGCAAGCGTTAGACCGTGTATTACTTTGGCAGCACTATATAATCCCGAACTGGTACATTAGTCATCATCGTATTGCATTTCGTAATAAATTTAATTTTGTACGTACCCCACCCTACACTCTAGGCATTCGTTCGTGGTGGTATAAACCAGCGGAGGCTCCTTAATGCGCGCATTTAAGCTTTTCCTTATTGCAACCTTGCTTAGCTGTTGGGCAGCTTTTGCACAGGCTCAGCATGCGCTAACGCTCTATGACGAGCCGCCTAAATATCCAGCTGATTTCCAGCACTTTGATTATGTGAACCCCGATGCACCCAAAGGCGGCACACTACGCTTGGCAGGACTGAACGGTTTCGACAGCCTCAACCCTTTTATTCCAAAAGGCAATGCCGCAGATTTTATTAACCTGGTGTATGACAGTCTGACTTTTCATTCAGATGATGAGCCTTTTACCGAATACGGCTTGTTGGCTGAACGCATAGAAAAAGCCGCTGACCACAGTTATGTGCGTTTTTATCTGCGTCCCGAAGCAAGTTTCCATGATGGAAAACCGGTTACTGCCGAAGACGTAGCCTATACCTTCGAGCTACTCACCACTCAGGGGCACCCGCTGTATCGTCATTACTATGCCGATGTGGAACAGGTCGTGGTGGAGTCTGAGCGCAGTGTGCGCTTTGACTTTAAACACAACAACAACCGCGAACTTCCGCTAATTATTGGCCAAATTAAGGTATTACCTAAGCACTGGTGGCAGGAGCGTGATTTTAGTAAAACCTCACTGCTGGTCGCTCCATTATCTACACACGCGTGGCTGACTGGTGGGCTAAGGATTTAGCTGTCAGCAAAGGACTGTACAATTTTGACCGCATCCAGCTGGACTATTATCTTGACATGTCTGTCGCCCTTGAAGCCTTTAAAGCTGGGCAGTTTGACTTTAACCTTGAATACTCCGCCAAAGATTGGGCCACCGGCTACAACTCGCCCGCTTTGCGCAAGGGCGATATTATTCAGGAAGAAATCAAAAACCATAATCCCGTAGGCATGCAGGCTTATACTTTCAACCTGCGCCGCCCGATGTTTCAAGATGTTCGCGTGCGTCAAGCCATTGGCTTGCTGTTTGATTTTGAGTGGACCAATCGGCAAATTTTTCACAGCGCTTATCAGCGCACTCAGAGCTTTTTTGCCAACTCCGAACTGGCTGCACAAGGCCTACCCAGCGAGGCCGAGCTAGCTATTTTAGAACCCTTACGCGGTCAAATCCCTGAACAGGTATTTACTGATACGTTTAAACTGCCGACCACCGATGGCACCGGCAATATTCACAATCAGCGCCGCCAAGCTTGGAAGTTGCTGCAAGAAGCCGGTTACCGTATAGAAAATGATCGCATGGTCAACGCAGACGGCCAGCCACTGGCGTTTGAGTTTTTAATTGCACAAACCAACCTTGAGCGCGTATTGCTGCCATTCAAACGCAATCTCGCTGAGCTTGGCATCGAAATGACCATCCGGCGTGCCGATGTATCGCAATACATTAACCGCCTGCGCAGCCGGGATTTTGATATGACTTCCAGTATTTGGTCGCAATCAAATTCACCAGGTAATGAGCAAATCGACTACTGGCATTCAGCCAGCTACGACAATCCTGGCAGCCGCAATTTTATTGGCCTACAGGATCCCGCTATCGATCTGCTGGTTGAGGGGCTTATCAATGCCGATAGCCGTCAAGCGCTGATCAATCACGCACGTGCTTTAGACCGAGTTTTGCTATGGGGTCACTATGTAATTCCAAACTATTACATCGACCGCTGGCGTATCGCGTATCGCAAACATTTGCAGCGCCCTGACATAGCACCGCTTTATGATTATGGCTTAATGACGTGGTGGCTCGAGCCACTAGACAAACAGGTCGATTAGCCCATGTTTGCTTATATTATTAGACGTCTGTTGCTGATTATCCCTACCCTGTTTGGTATTTTGCTGCTTAACTTTATTATTATCCAAGCAGCACCCGGCGGCCCTGTAGAGCAGATGATCGCTAAACTAGAAGGCTTTGATAGCGCGACCGGCGGTGCCACAGGGCGTATTTCCGGTGGCGGTGCTGAAACCAGCAGCAGTAACAGCCATTACCGTGGCGCACAAGGCTTAGACCCTGAACTGATTGCCGAAATCGAGCGTATGTACGGTTTCGACAAACCACCGGTTGAGCGCTTTTGGATTATGTTGAAAAATTACGCCCAGTTTGATTTTGGCAATAGCTTCTTTCGTGACACCAGCGTGATTGACCTGATCGCCGAGAAAATGCCGGTATCCGTATCTCTAGGCTTCTGGAGTACGCTGCTGATGTATTTGGTGTCGATCCCGCTTGGCATCCGCAAAGCGGTACGCCATGGCAGCAGTTTTGATGTTTGGACCAGCTCGGCGATTATTTTGGGCTACGCCATTCCTGCATTCCTGTTCGCTATTTTATTAATCGTGGTATTTGCTGGCGGCAGTTATTTATCTTGGTTTCCGCTGCGCGGACTGACCTCCAATAATTTTGATGAACTGAGTTTGCTGGGGCAAATCGGTGACTATTTTTGGCACTTGGCCTTGCCGGTGACAGCCTTGGTGATTGGCAACTTTGCGACGCTGACCTTACTGACTAAAAACAGTTTTTTAGATGAAATCAACAAACAATATGTCACCACCGCGCGCGCCAAAGGCCTGAGCGAAAACAAAGTGCTGTACGGCCATGTGTTTCGCAATGCAATGTTAATTATTATTGCCGGCTTTCCAGCAGCCTTTATCGGCATGTTTTTTACCGGCTCATTGCTGATTGAAGTAATTTTCTCGCTCGACGGTTTAGGCTTGCTCAGTTTCGAGGCGGCGATTAACCGCGATTATCCCGTAGTATTCGGCACCTTATTCTTGTTTACTCTGCTTGGGCTAGTGGTAAAACTGATTGGCGACATCACCTACACCCTAGTTGACCCACGCATTGACTTTAGCAGCCGGGGGAACTGATGGCCTTATCCCCGATTAATCAGCGCCGTTTCGCGCAATTTAAAGCTCACAAGCGCGGTTGGTACTCACTGTGGATTTTTCTGGTGCTGTTTGCGCTAAGCCTAGGTGCAGAAATCATTGCTAACGATAAACCCATAGTGGTGAGCTACGACAATAACTGGTACTTCCCGATTGTTAAACGTTATTCAGAAACCACCTTTGGTGGGGAATTCCCGCTACAAGCCAACTATAAAAGCCCTTACATTCAGGATTTGATTGCTGAAAAAGGCGGTTGGATGCTGTGGCCGCCCATTCCTTTTAGCTATTCAAGCATTAATTACGATCTGCAAGTACCAGCTCCTGCTCCACCCTCAAAACAAAACTGGCTGGGTACTGATGATCAGGGGCGCGATGTGTTGGCGCGCGTGATTTACGGCTTTCGCATTTCGATACTCTTTGCGCTGACGCTAACCCTGATTAGCTCGGTTATCGGCATTATCACCGGCGCGCTGCAAGGTTTTTATGGCGGTTGGGTTGACTTGGTCGGTCAGCGGTTTCTGGAAATCTGGTCAGGACTGCCGGTGCTGTACTTACTGATTATCATGGCCAGCTTTATTCAGCCTAACTTTTGGTGGCTACTAGGTATCATGCTATTGTTTTCTTGGATGAGCTTAGTGGACTTAGTGCGTGCCGAGTTTTTACGTGGTCGCAACCTTGAATATGCCCGTGCCGCTCGTGCGTTAGGAATGCGTGACAGTCAAATTATGTTCCGCCATATTCTGCCCAACGCCATGGTATCCACCCTGACCTTCCTGCCGTTTATTGTCACCGGCGCTATCGGCACGCTAACAGCCCTCGATTTTTTAGGCTTTGGTTTACCACCGGGCTCTCCCTCACTGGGTGAGCTAGTTGCGCAAGGCAAAGCCAATCTACAAGCTCCATGGTTAGGGATAAGTGCCTTTGCGGTATTGGCGTTGATGCTAAGTTTATTGGTTTTTATTGGTGAGGCGGCACGCGATGCATTTGACCCAAGGAAATAAGCCGCTGCTGAGCGTGAAAGACCTTGCTGTTGACTTTGACACTGCCGGGCAAATCACCCATGCAGTCAAGTCAGTCAGCTTTGATATCTATCCAGGCCAAACTCTGGCATTGGTCGGTGAAAGTGGCTCTGGCAAATCCGTCACCTCACATGCAATTTTACGCCTGCTACCTCAGTCGATTGCCCGGCACCCCCACGGACAGATCCTCTATGAATCACAAGAATTACTGCAAGCCAGCGAGCAACAAATGCGTGCGTTGCGTGGTAATAAAATCTCGATGATTTTCCAAGAGCCCATGAGCTCACTTAACCCCCTGCACAGCATTGAAAAGCAAATCAATGAGGTGTTGTTAGTGCATAAAGGCTTGGATGAAAAAGCCGCTACTGCCCGTACACTTGAGCTGCTTGAGTTGGTACAAATTCCCGAACCGCAGAAGCGACTGGTCTCCTATCCACATGAGCTCTCTGGCGGGCAACGCCAACGTGTGATGATCGCCATGGCGCTGGCTAATGAACCCGAGTTATTAATAGCAGATGAACCCACCACAGCGCTGGATGTAACGGTACAACAGGCTGTGTTAGAGCTGCTCAAAGATTTACAACATAAAATGGGCATGGCTATTTTACTGATCAGCCATGATTTAAATCTGGTGCGCCGCACGGCGGATCAGGTCTGCGTGCTTAAAGATGGCTACTCGGTTGAATACAACGATTGCCAAACGCTGTTTGAGAAGCCACAGCACCCCTACACCCAAGAATTACTGGCTGCCGAACCCAGTGGCCATCCTGCAGCCACTGCCATCGGTGACAGCCTATTAACCGTTAACGATTTAAAAGTTTGGTTTCCGATTAAACAGGGTCTATTGCAGCGCACCCGCGATTACGTAAAGGCCGTTAACGGTATCAATATTGATTTAAAAGAGGGTCAAACCCTAGGTATCGTTGGCGAAAGCGGCTCCGGCAAATCAACCCTAGGGCTGGCTATTTTGCGCCTGATTAGCAGCCAAGGCAGCATTTGTTTCGCCGGTCATGCGCTGGACAAAATGAATCAAAGCGCTCTGCGGCCTTTAAGGCGCGAAATTCAAGTGGTTTTTCAAGACCCTTTTGGTAGCCTGAGTCCAAGAATGAGCGTCTCAGAAATTATTGGTGAAGGTTTACGTATACACAAGATAGGCACTGCAGCGGAACAAGAGCAAATAATTATCAACGCCCTTACCGATGTAGGACTGGACCCCGAAGCAAGACATCGCTATCCCCATGAGTTTTCTGGCGGACAGCGACAGCGCATTGCCATTGCGCGCGCTTTGGTGCTTAAACCTAAGCTTATTTTATTGGATGAGCCCACTTCTGCCCTAGATCGAACAGTCCAGCGTCAGGTGGTAGATTTGCTCCGAGAGCTACAACTCAAATACAATCTAAGCTACTTATTTATTAGCCATGACTTAGCCGTAGTAAAAGCAATCAGCCACAAGTTGATTGTGATGCATCGCGGCGTGGTCGTTGAACAGGGTGACGCCGAAACGATTTTTCGTGCACCTCAACATGACTATACACGGCAGTTGTTAGCAGCAGCCTTTATGTCACAAACAGGCAATGAATTGCCAAATTGATTTACACAGGGGAAACACTATGGGTTTTATGAAAGGTAAACGCGTTCTTATCGTTGGAGTAGCCAGCAAGCTGTCTATCGCCTCGGGTATTGCTGAAGCTATGCACCGTGAAGGCGCAGAGTTAGCTTTCACCTACCAAAACGACAAACTAAAAGGTCGCGTTGAAGGTTTTGCCGAACAATGGGGCTCCAACGCTGATTTATGCTTCCCATGCGATGTTGCAAACGACGAGGACATTGCCAATGTTTTTACTGAACTAAGCAAAAAATGGGACGGCTTGGATTGTATTGTCCACTCAGTAGGCTTTGCTCCAAGTGATCAGCTTGATGGTGACTTCACATCTGCTACCACCCGTGAAGGCTTTAAAATTGCCCACGACATTAGTTCCTACAGCTTTATCGCGCTAGCCAAAGCAGGTCGTGAGATGATGCAGGGCCGCAACGGTAGCTTGCTGACGCTCACCTATTTGGGCTCCGTACGCACCATGCCTAACTACAACGTCATGGGCGTTGCCAAAGCCAGCCTAGAGGCCAGTGTACGCTATTTAGCCAGCAGTCTTGGACCTGAGGGTATTCGCGTCAATGCTGTTTCAGCCGGCCCTATTCGTACCCTTGCGGCATCAGGCATTAAGAACTTCCGTAAAATGCTCAGCGCTAACGAAGCTCAGACGCCACTGCGTCGTAACGTAACTATTGAAGAGGTCGGTAATGCTGGTACTTTCCTCTGCTCAGATCTAGCCTCCGGTATCAGCGGTGAAATCCTCTACGTAGACGGCGGTTTCAACACCACGGCGATGGGTGCGCTCGAGGAGTAGTTTTAGTTAACTCATAAAAAACCGCGCTTAGTATGGCGCGGTTTTTTTATTGCTCAAAACTCGAACTCAGTTAAAAACGTTCAATTTTGGCTTCCTGCTCAAGTTGTTGAGTCATTGCTGCAAAATCAGCCTGACCTTGTCGTGATGCCAGCACTTCCTTATAAGACTTAAGCTCTTCAGCAGTTAACGCATTGTCTGGCGTATTCACACCAGTTAAGCGCACGATCACATAGCGACCGTCCTGCATGCTGAAGCCAGCATAGGTAGCTGTATCTTTATCGGGTTTAGGCATCCGAAACACTTCTTGCAGAATTTGCGGTTCAACGTCCTCATGCATCCGACTAACTGCCTCAAAGGATGTCCAGTCTTGCTGCACACTCTCTTTAGTAGCACGCAGATCAGCTAATAAGGCTTCGCCCTGTTCCTGCGTATACTCTTTAGCTTTCTGCATAGTCAACACGTCTTTGATTGAAGCAGCCACTTCAGCCAACTCAATTTGCTCAGGCTTAAAGTGCTCTTTAGCACGCAGAACAATAATGGTTTCATCATCCAGCTCAAGCAACAAGCTATTTGCGCCTTCTTCCAGCACTAACGGACTGAACGCTGCTTCAATCACCGAACGATTGGCCAGAATGCCTTCACCGCCTTCACGTGTGAAGGCAGAACTGTGCTTAATCTCCAACCCAAGCTCTTGGGCTGGCTGTTGCAAATCAGCGGCTTCATAAGCAAGGTTTTCTAAATCCTGGACCAACTCAACAAAAAGCTGCTCTACTTTGTCCATACGCAAGTCGCGCAGTAAACCTTCTTTCATTTCGGCAAAAGTAAGAGCATCTGCCGCCTGCACACCCGTTAGCTTGATAAGGTGCCAACCATACTCTGTGCGCACTGGCTCAGATACCTCATCCGTGCTCAAAGCGAACAGCGCTTCCTCAAAAGGTGACTCATAGATGCCCAAACCAGCAAAGCCCAAGTCTCCGCCCTGCTCTGCTGAGCCGATATCCGCAGATAGCTCTTTAGCCAACACTGCAAAAGACTCACCTTGCGCTAGGCGCTGTGCCGCTTCTTTTGCTTTCTCTAAGGCTTGCAGCTCATCCTGCTCTGCAGAAACCTCAAAGAGTATGTGTGCGGCTCTGCGCTGTTCACTCAGATTAGCGACTGCTTGCTGGTAACTTTCTTGCAGTTCTTCATCGCTAACTTCGACTCGGTCAGCCAGCTGATTTTTGCTTAGCTCAACGTACTCGATAGCCACCTTTTCTGGGGTCATAAAGCTAAGTAAGTTAGCCTGATAAAAATCAGCTACTTCTTCGTCAGTAACTGAAATTTGACCGAAATCTGGCTGTAACTCCAACGTAGCAAAGTCACGCGTCTGCGACTCTAGTTGCGCAAAAGCCTTAACGCCTTTATCAGTGACAAAGGCTGAGGCGGTGATACCCAGCTGCAACTGCTCCAGCAGCATATCCTGCTCAAGCATTTGACGAAACTGCAAACGTCCATATCCCATTTGCGCCAGCATTTGATCGTAGCGAGCGGCACTAAACTGGCCGTTCTCTTGGAATTCAGGCGCATTCAGCAAAAACGCATCTATCGATGCCTGTGACGCTGCAAAGCCACTGTTTTGCGCTCCCTGCAGTAGCAGTTTGCGACTAATAAGGTTCTTCAACGCCATCTCAGTCAACAGCTTGTCGTCAAACAAGCTGGTATCAAAGTCTTGTCCAAACTGTTGAGTTAAACGGCGGTTTTGCAGGTTTTTCGCCTGTGCCAATTCAGGCAAAGTGATTTCTTCACCGTTGACCTTGGCAGCATTATTACTGTTGCTGGCTGAACGAATAATAGCTTCGAAGCCAGTGAAGGATAAAAGTACAGCAATTAAGCCGATAATTGCCTTAGAGATCCAACCTGTCGAGCGGTCTCGAATATTTTGCAGCATGCATCCCCCAGGGTTTTACTTGCCTGTGCTGACCTTGAGATAGAGTCAGCCTAACCAATGCTTGAAATTCTAAAGTTTAAAAAATAAAGGCGCACCAAACGATGCGCCTTTATTTAAATCATTTCGTTCTAGACAACTCTTAACAAAGCTATTTCTAGAGCTTCAAAGATTAACCGTTAACGGCATCCTTCAGCGCTTTACCAGCTTTAAAACCTGGTACTTTAGCAGCTGCAATTTGGATGGTTTTGCCAGTCTGTGGGTTACGACCAGTACGTGCAGCGCGATCTTTAACTGCGAAAGTACCAAATCCAACTAATACAACAGAGTCACCCTCTTGAAGAGCTTGAGTTATTGTTGTAATTACTGCATCTAAAGCACGACCCGCTACTGCCTTAGGAATATCTGCAGAAGCTGCTACTTTTTCGATTAATTCTGACTTATTCACTCGGAAGTCCCCTTAAGTTTCTATTTTTAACAGTCATGTCAAAGTTGATGGTGTTGCAAGATAGTCTGTTGTTAAACGTTCGTCAACAAAAAACCTGTTCTTTTTAGTGATATAGCGCAAATCACCAAAACTTAGTCCTCTTAATGCGTCTGAGGCTGGCTATCGATGTATTTCTGTTTTTTTTCGTCCTGAACGAGCAGCTTTAAATCTTCGTCCGCTAACGGTTCAGGCATGTATTGCAGCGCAATCTCTAGCACTTCGTCAATCCATTTAACTAATTTTATTTCCAGGTCCGCTTTAATGTTATCAGGAATCTCTTTGAGATCACCCTTGTTTTCCTCAGGAATAATAACTGTTTTAATCCCACCGCGATGCGCAGCAAGCAGCTTCTCCTTGAGGCCGCCAATAGCCAAAACCTGACCACGCAAGGTGATTTCACCCGTCATAGCAACATCGGCGCGTACCGGTATTTTGGTGAGCGTTGATACTAAAGCAGTACACATTCCAATTCCCGCACTGGGTCCATCTTTTGGTGTAGCACCCTCTGGCATATGGATATGTAGGTCTTGCTTTTCATAAAAATCAGGTATTAAGCCCAGAGCTTGAGCGCGGCTACGTACTACTGTTAGCGCAGCCGTCATGGATTCTTCCATAACATCCCCCAAAGATCCAGTCTTAATTAGCTGCCCTTTACCGGGCATAACCGCCGTCTCAATCGTTAATAACTCACCACCTACTTGCGTCCAGGCTAAACCTGTTACTTGTCCAATTTGGTTTTCTGTATCGGCCAGCCCATAACGGAATTTACGTACACCTAAATACTCTTCAAGATCTTCAGCCAACACCTTGACGGTAATAGCTTTTTTGCCTTGAGCTTGTTTGACCACCTTACGACAAATTTTTGCAATTTGACGTTCCAGTCCACGCACACCGGCTTCTCGGGTGTAATAACGAATCACATCAAGCAGCGCTTCATCGGTCAACTCTAACTCTTTGTCTTTTAAGCCATTAGCTTTACGCTGTTTAGTGATGAGGTACTTTTGTGCAATATTAAGCTTTTCATCTTCGGTATAACCCGGCAAACGAATCACTTCCATACGGTCCAATAACGGTGCTGGAATATTCATTGAGTTAGCCGTACAGACAAACATAATATCTGATAGGTCGTAATCCACTTCAAGATAATGATCATTGAAGCTGTGGTTTTGCTCAGGATCCAACACCTCCAGCAAAGCTGATGCCGGATCGCCACGCATGTCGCTGCCCATCTTGTCGATCTCATCAAGCAAGAATAACGGGTTGCGCACACCTACTTTAGACAATCGTTGAATCAAACGTCCTGGCATAGAGCCGATATAGGTACGGCGATGCCCACGTATCTCGGCCTCATCGCGCACACCACCTAACGCCATTCGCACATACTTGCGGTTGGTTGAGCGGGCTATAGATTCAGCCAGCGAAGTCTTACCTACCCCTGGAGGCCCTACCAGACACAGAATCGGGCCCTTGAGCTTACGCACACGCTTTTGTACGGCGAGGTACTCTAAGATACGCTCTTTAACCTCTGCCAAGCCATAGTGGTCGGCGTCCAATACTTCCTCAGCCTTATCCAAGTCTAAACGCACCTTGGTTTGTTTATGCCACGGCACATTCAGCATCCAATCGATGTAAGTACGTACTACTGTTGCCTCAGCCGACATGGGCGACATCATTTGTAATTTTTTTAGCTCAGCTTGGGCCTTCTCCAGTGCGGCCTTAGGCATTTTAGCTTCATCAATACGCTTTCTCAGCGACTCAATCTCGTTGTGACCGTGCTCGTCCTCGCCAAGCTCCTTTTGAATCGCTTTCATCTGTTCATTCAGATAGTAATCGCGCTGGCTGCGTTCCATTTGTTTTTTAACGCGACCACGTATACGTTTTTCAATTTTCAGCAGCTCAAGTTCAGCGTCAACAAAACTAAGCAGTTTCTCAGCTCGATCTGTCACATTCACAATCGCTAATATTTCTTGTTTTTGCTTCAACTTAATTGGCATCTGCGCTGCAATGGCATCGATTAGACGCTCGATAGAGTCTATTTCCTCCATACTCTGCAAGAATTCGCTAGGAATTTTTTTGCTGTGCTGCGCTAATACTTTAAAGGTTTCAAACACGACTCGGCGTAGTACCTGACTTTCCGGCTCGGCCATCTCTTCATCTGTATCAGACACTCTGGCCGTGACTTGCCAATATCCGTCCTGCTCCTGTCCTTTGTCGATGACAGCACGCTGCTTACCCTCGACCAACACTTTTATGGTGCCATCGGGCAATTTGAGCATTTGCAAAATTGTCGCTAGCGTACCTACCTCATAAACGCCAGCCAGATCCGGATCATCGTCACTTGGTTTTTTTTGCGCTACTAAAATAATACGCTTATCGGCCTGCATAGCGGCTTCGATGGCGTGAATGGATTTTTCGCGCCCCACAAACAAGGGCATGACCACTTGGGGGTATACCACAACATCACGCAATGGCAATAAGGGCAACTCTAAAACTGTCTTCATGATATTCACTCACACTAGGCTTTTAGCCACACAACTTAACTGTTTATTAGGTGGGGGCGGTTTACCTAAAAACAAGCCGACAATAAAAAAGGGCTTTAATAGCCCTTTTTTATTCTGCGTTTGAAACTTTATGCTTCAGGCGATGTTTTGGCTAAATTATCCGCAGCATAAACCAGCATAGGCTTGGATTCGCCCGAAATTACACCAGCATCGATAACCACCTTAACAATATCTTTACTCGATGGCACTTCAAACATGGTGTCCAGCAATACATCTTCCATGATAGAACGCAAACCTCGTGCACCTGTCTTACGCTCCAAAGCTTTCTTAGCCACCGCAGTTAATGCGTCTGGTCTAAACTCCAGCTCTACGTCTTCCATTTCAAACAGTTTTGCGTACTGCTTGGTTAAGGCGTTTTTCGGCTCGGTCAAAATCTGCATTAGCGCGGACTCATCCAGCTCATCCAACGTTGCGATAACCGGCAAACGGCCAACAAATTCAGGAATCAAACCGTATTTAACCAAGTCATCCGGTTCTACCTCTCGCAAGGTCTCGCCTACTTTTTTATCCAAATCTTTACTGCGCACTTCTGCACTAAAGCCAATACCGCCCTTGGTTGAGCGCGCTTGGATAATTTTTTCTAGCCCAGCAAATGCACCACCACAGATAAAGAGGATATTGCGCGTATCCACCTGTAAAAATTCTTGCTGTGGATGCTTGCGTCCACCCTGAGGCGGAACTGATGCCACTGTGCCTTCAATCAGCTTGAGCAGTGCTTGCTGCACACCCTCACCCGACACATCGCGCGTGATGGATGGGTTTTCTGATTTACGAGTTATCTTGTCAATCTCATCAATGTAGATAATGCCCATTTCGGCTTTTTCTACATCATAATCACATTTCTGCAGCAGCTTTTGTACGATGTTTTCAACATCTTCACCCACATAACCTGCCTCAGTCAGTGTAGTGGCATCGGCAATGGTAAAAGGCACGTTGAGCGTGCGCGCCAAGGTTTCTGCCAGCAGCGTTTTGCCTGACCCAGTTGGACCAACGAGTAAAATATTACTTTTACCTAGCTCAATATCGTCTTTCTTCTTATCAACATTGTGCAAGCGCTTGTAATGGTTATATACCGCCACTGCCAGCACTTTTTTTGCGCGCTCCTGACCAATTACGTACTGATCAAGGATTTCGCTAATTTCTTTAGGCGCCGGTAGTTTACTACCTTTGGCTTCTTCAATTTGTGCTTCATCTGAGTCTTCGCGAATAATCTCGTTACAGAGATCTACACATTCCTCACAAATAAACACCGAAGGTCCGGCAATTAATTTACGTACTTCGTGCTGACTCTTGCCACAAAAAGAGCAATACAACAATTTTCCGCTATCTTCAGTACTATGCATGGGGTTCTACACCGTTTTATAACTATTTACGCCCATCTTGTGCGCACTCTTATTTTGGTTGCGCCACCTAAAAGCTACGCGCTGAGGGTCGTTAGGCTACTTAGCGCTTGCGGGTAACCTGGTCAATCAAGCCGTATGCGACCGCTTCATCACCACTCATGAAATTATCACGATCGGTATCGCGCGCAATTACGTCTAAAGGCTGCCCTGTATGTTCCGCTAAAACCTTATTCAGTCGTTCACGAATAGTCAAAATTTCGCGCGCATGGATTTCGATATCCGACGCTTGACCACGGAAACCACCTAAAGGCTGATGAATCATAACGCGTGAGTGCGGCAAACAGAAACGCTTGCCTGCTGCACCACCCGCCAACAGTAACGCACCCATGCTGGCCGCTTGACCAATACAGGTGGTAGACACATCGGGTTTAATAAACTGCATGGTGTCGTAAATTGACATGCCTGCAGTTACCGAACCACCTGGCGAGTTAATATACAGATGAATGTCTTTATCTGGATTTTCCGCTTCCAAAAACAACATCTGTGCCACCACTAGGTTAGCCATATGGTCTTCGACCGGACCAACCAGAAAAATAATACGCTCTTTTAAAAGACGCGAATAAATATCATACGCACGTTCACCACGGGAGGTTTGCTCAACGACCATGGGCACCAAAGCGGCCAATGTGTCATCTGCGTGCTGTGAAAGAATGTTATTGAACATCTATACCTCCTAAATATTCATTCTGTTGTTACACATAAGCCAGCGCATGGCTGGCTTATGATTAGCTTAAGAGCGTTTGCGCTTGATTAGTCTTTAGCGGCTTGGGGGGCTGCTGTGTTGACTGCTTCTTCATAAGAGACTTTTTTGTCGGTCACTTTTGCTTTAGCTAAGACTGTTTCAACCACTTGATCTTCCAATACAGAAGCACGCACTTCTTCAAGCTGCTCTTCGTTCTGGTTATACCAGTCAATGACTTGCTGTGGATCTTGGTAAGCAGAAGCCATGTCTTCGATGGTGCTGCGTACCACATCTTCTTCGGCTTTAATATCAAACTGCTTAATCATTTGCGCCACAATTAAACCCAGTGCCACACGACGTTCGGCTTGTGCTGCAAACATGTCTGCAGGCAACTGCTCAGGTTTTACGTTACCACCAAACTGCTGTACAGCTTGGGTACGTAAGCGGTTAATCTCATTTTCGATCTGTGCTTTAGGCACTTCAATCTTATTGGTTTCTAGTAGCGCATCAAAGACTTGTGTCTTAACCTTTCCTTTTAGCGCTGCTTTTAACTCACGACCCATGTTCTTAGCTACTTCAGCACGGAAACCTTCCAGCCCGCCCTCTGTATGACCAAACAGCGTGAAGAACTCATCATCCAGCTCTGGCAGCTCGGGGGCTTGCACTGCATTGATTTTTACGCTGAATTCAGCTTGCTTACCTGCCAGATCAAGGTTCTGATAGTTCTCTGGGAAGGTTGGGGTAATGATTTTCTCATCACCGGCCTTGCAGCCAATTAAGGGTTCTTCAAAGCCTGGGATCATATTGCCAGAGCCTAGCACCAAAGGAACGCCCTGGGCTGAACCACCCGCAAAAACCTCACCGTCAATTTTACCGACAAAGTCGATATTAATTTGGTCGCCATTTTCAGCGGCGCGATCAACATCAGTAAAACGGGTATTTTGTTTGCGCAAAATATCCAGCATGTTGTCTACATCAGAATCAGCAACCTCGGCTTGTAGACGCTCAACTTCGATAGTCTCCAAACCCGCTACTTCAAACTCTGGATACACTTCAAAGGTGGCAACGTATTCAAAATCTTTATCTTTCTCGAAGGTTTTTGCCTCAATGGAAGGCGCACCGGCAGGATTAATTTTCTCTGCTGTCAAAGCTTCGTAGAAAGTTGAGTTAATCAAATCACCCATTACATCTTGACGCACGCCCTCTTCATAACGCTGGCGTATGATACTCATAGGAGCTTTGCCAGGACGGAATCCCGGAATCTTGGCTTGTTTAGCCGTGCGCTGTAAACGCTTATTGACTTCTGACTCGAAACGCTCGGCAGGAACGCCAATAGTCATTCGACGCTCAATAGCAGAGGTGCTTTCTACTGAAACTTGCATGAATAATCCTCATTGAATAGACGTGGCCAGTCTTACCGACCTTAGAATCAAGGGCATGCATTCTATTAGGCTCGGCAAAAAAATTCCAATGTTATCTGCTGTTGTTGTAAATTCTTACAACAAACTATCGATAGGCAACCATGACAACAGATACGCCGACACGCGCTTACTAAGCTTTGCAGTGGGTTCTTTAGTATGAATAATAACCTGCTCCCCTTGTCGCTCCTGCCAGTATAACTGTCCTTTTTTATCAAGCTTAACCTGATACGCCTGCTGCGGGATCTCTTCACGAAAGGAGCGACTAATTCTTTCCGCTAGCTCTGGGCTTTCAATCACAAAGCCCAGCTCCGTGTTAAGCAAAGCTGAGCGCGGATCAAAGTTAAACGAACCAACAAAGACGTGCTTAGCATCTATCGCAAAGGTTTTTGCGTGCAGGCTTGAGCCTGAACTACCTAACAAACGTCCTTTTCTGGCTTTCTTTTCCGCCTTTTTCTCTCTTTTGGTTTTAGGCTGCACATGGCGCAACTCATATAACTCAACCCCAGCCTCCAACAAGGCCTTGCGTCGTTTACCATAGCCTGAGTGCACTGCGGCCACATCTGTCGCTGCCAGCGAGTTGGTTAACACCTTAACCTTCACCCCTTTGCGCGATAACCAAGCAAAAGCTGCCACTCCGGTTTGTGTTGGCACAAAATAGGGGGATACCAGCTCAACCTCGTGGCGGGGGTTGCCTATTATTTCTTGTAGCTGGCTAAGCAGCATTTTTTCTTTATTTTCTGTGCCTAAAACCTTATCAGGCTCATCACTGACTATACGCACCTTGGCCCATTTGAATTCTATGCGCTGATGAAACAAGTCAGCTATCAGATCGGATTCACGCAACGACTCTAAATAAATCTGCGCTGCAGGATTTCGGGCAATATTTTCCGCTCTTTGCGCCAAACGCGGCAAAGACACATCGCCATTAGCCTTAACAATTGCAGACAAGCCATAGGCAGACGAGCTGTTCCAGTATCGGTCAAAGTCAGCAGAAACCTCTGGCACCACAGCACCAACGGTTAATACATCAAGATCGGCAAACAGCTCATCATCTGCCGCACCAAAGTACGCATCACCTATATTGCGACCACCGACAATAGTGACCGCTGAATCTGCGGTAAAACTTTTATTGTGCATGCGTCTATTCACACGCTTGAAGTCAGTAACAAAGCCAAGCCAGCGTGGTTTGCGTACAACAAAGGGGTTAAATAAACGAACTTCTATATTGGGGTGCGCATCCATGGCCAATAAAAAAGGCTCAAGCCCAGCACTGTTATTATCATCAAGCAATAAACGCACGCGCACGCCACGGTCAGCCGCCTCATGCACGGCCTCAAGCAGCATTAAGCCCGTCATATCCGCTCGCCAGATATAGTACTGAATATCCAAGCTGCGCTCGGCATGACGCGCCATCAGCATGCGTGCTGCGAACGCCTCATCAGCTTCTACCAAGGGATAAATACCACTTAAATGCCGAGGCTGGCGCTCTAGCTGCCGCTCAAGTGCCCGCGCGATAGAAGTACTGGCTGCTAGGTTAGCAGGTAACGCATTAGACGCCGTTAAATCCTGCTTTGGCAAAGCCATACAGCCGGAAAATAAACACGTCAGCATTAGCATCCACCATCTAAGAGAATGTTTCATAAACCTGTTCGATATGTATTTCGTGCAGACTAACGCACGTTAGAAAAGATCTTGTGCTATATCAATCTATGAGCGTTATTTTAGCGTTTGATAGCCAATTTAGGGTAACCTAAGGGGAATTTATTTACAGTTATTCGTTTTCGAGGAAACCATTAATGGAGCAAATGCCAAGCTTTAACCGCGCGCTAGTGGAAAAATACGACCGTCCAGGCCCAAGATATACATCCTACCCGACTGCTCCACAGTTCCACACACACTTTGTAGTAGACAATTACAAAGCCGCCGCTGAGCGCAGCAATCAAGCGCCAGCCAAGGATTTGTCTCTTTATATTCATATCCCGTTCTGTAAAAGCCTGTGCTACTACTGCGCGTGTAACAAAATCATTACCCAAAAAACCAGTCGCGCTGTTGAATACTTAGACTACTTAAAAAAAGAAATCAAGCTTCAAGCTGAGCTGTTTGATAAATCACGCAAAGTCACTCAGCTGCACTTTGGTGGCGGTACTCCCACCTATTTAACCAGCGAACAACTGACCGACCTAATGAACTGCTTGCGCGAGTCCTTCAACTTTGATGAGACCGACAACCACCAGTTTTCCATGGAAGTAGACCCTCGGACTATCTCTGCCGAACAACTCAAGCACTTACGTGAACTTGGTTTTAACCGCCTCAGTTTTGGTGTGCAAGACTTTGATCCCAAGGTGCAGGAAGCCGTCAACCGCGTACAAAGTGATGAGCAGGTTTCCAGCTTAATTTATGCCGCTCGCGAATACGGTTTCCGCGCCACCAGTGTTGATCTCATTTATGGTCTGCCGCTACAAACAGTAGAAAGCTTTGACACCACACTGGATAAAATTATTGCTTTGCGCCCAGATCGCATCTCTGCCTACAGCTACGCCCACCTACCACACTTGGTCCGTGCACAGCGCTTGATTCGCCCAGAAGATATGCCACCGCCTGAGCGCAAATTAGAGTTACTGGAACTCACCATCCGCCGCCTCTGCGATGCAGGCTATGTGTACATAGGCATGGACCACTTCGCCCTACCTGATGATGAGCTGGTACTGGCCCGAACTAACGGAACCTTACAGCGCAACTTCCAAGGCTATTCCACGCACGCTGATAGCGATATTATTGGTTTAGGCTCTTCGTCGATTGGCAAAATTGCTGATACCTACAGCCAAAACGTTAAAGAGCTGTCTCAGTACTATGCCGCTCTGAATCAAAACCAATTGCCGCTGCATCGCGGTTACGAGCTCAACGATGACGACAAATTGCGCCGCGATGTGATTAGCTCACTGATGTGTCACAACCACATCAATATCCCTGCCATTGAACAGGCTCACGGTATCGTGTTTAAAGAGTATTTTGCTGATGCCTTGGAAAAAGTCCAAGAGCAGGTAGCCGATGGTTTGGTTATTATTTCTGAGGACAAAATCACCCTACTTCCTCAAGGCAATCTCATGATGCGCAGCGTAGCCATGTGCTTCGATGCGTATCTAGGCGGCGATAACCAGCAGGGCCGATTCTCACGCACCGTGTAAATAGCTCAAGCAGATGCTTGCCCTAATCGGGCGAGCATCTTGTAGCAGCGCTGTATTTTTCATAATGAATAAACAACAAAAAACCCGCACATGGCGGGTTTTTTGTTTCTAATGGTGCGGACAGAGAGACTCGAACTCTCACACCTCGCGGCGCCAGAACCTAAATCTGGTGTGTCTACCAATTCCACCACGTCCGCATTTAGTCGTGTCAATTACTGCAGGGCAATAATTGGGAATTTGGGGTGGACGATGGGTCTCGAACCCACGACAACAGGAATCACAATCCTGTGCTCTACCAACTGAGCTACGCCCACCATAGCAATCATGCTAGGTTACTTGCTTAGACGCCTAATGGCGCGCCCGGCAGGATTCGAACCTGCGACCACCCGCTTAGAAGGCGGGTGCTCTATCCAGCTGAGCTACGGGCGCCTGGCTGTTAGTTAACTAACGTAGGCTCGATCGTTTACAAGTAAACTCTCGTATCCAGCTTCAGGCTGTTCTAAGTAAGCGGGGCGCATGTTAACCATATACTTTAAGCACGTCAACCCTTAGCCCAAAAGAAAGAGTAATTTACCCAGTCGCTAAAATAGCTATTCATACGCCTTCATTGCTAAAATGGCATAACCATCTATGCCCAAGGCTGGATGCATGCGAGAATACCCCACCTTTTTTATTGTTATGGTTCTACCCAATGACTGCACAACTTATTGACGGCAAAAAAATTGCTGCAACCATTCGTCAAGCTATTCACCAAAAAGTCGAAAGCCACCTAAAGCAAGGTAAGCGCGCGCCGGGTTTAGCGGTGATTTTAGTGGGTAACGACCCAGCTTCAGAAGTGTATGTAGCCCACAAACGCACAGACTGTGAAGAAGTTGGCTTCAACTCTATCGCCTACGATTTGCCTGCCGACACCGCGCAAAACGAACTAGCCGAACTCATCGACCAACTGAACAATGACAGCACAGTCGATGGTATTTTACTGCAATTACCCCTACCCAAACACCTAGACGCATCATTACTACTCGAACGCATACGTCCCGATAAAGACGTTGACGGCTTCCACCCTTTTAACATTGGCCGGCTAGCACAGCGTATGCCGCTGTTACGCCCTTGCACACCTAAAGGCATCATCACCCTGCTCAACAGTACCGGTGTCGACTTACACGGCCTTGATGCGGTGGTTGTGGGCGCTTCTAATATTGTTGGCCGCCCCATGGCGTTGGAGCTATTACTCGCTGGCTGCACAACAACCATTACCCACAGATTTACCAAGAATCTAGAAGAGCACGTACGTCGCGCTGATTTAGTCGTGGTGGCCGTAGGTATTCCTGATCTGGTCAAAGGCGAATGGATCAAACCCGGCGCTATCGTGATTGATGTGGGCATTAACCGTTTACCCACTGGACGCTTAGTAGGTGATGTTGAATTTGCTCCAGCGGCTGAGCGTGCTGCATGGATAACACCGGTTCCAGGTGGCGTCGGTCCTATGACACGCGCTGAGCTACTAGAGAACACCCTGCAAGCCTATGAGTTAAGCACTTCTCTTTAGCACTGTCCTGCACACACCCGTGACGGGGCATGGCAGCTTAAGTCTGCATCTTACTGCTATGCGCTATTGCGACTGACCTTTGGGCGAGTTTTTTAAACAAACCAAGCAGCAACCTTGGTACAACGACACGTTATTTGTGGTGCTGGGTGATCATGGCTTTGCCGCGCCCGAGCAAATGACAGAAATGACGGAAATGGTTCTATACTGCTTCCATGTACCTATGCTGCTGATTGCTCCGGGCATTCAAGACAAAATAACTACCTACGCTAAAGACATTGCTTAATCTGCTTATTAAGCCATTGCGCACGCGGGTCGATGAGCACATAGAGATCTAGGCTGTTGGTGACAAACGCCATGCTAAGTTCTAATTCAGGAGCAGCGCAGCCCAGACTGCCGCCTGCACCTGGGTGGCCGAAGGCTTGCACGCCCAAGGCATAGCTGGCTGACGCATTATCAGCTTGCTCCAGCATGCAGCCCAAACCAAAACGGGTCGTAGTCAGCAAGGTTTTATCCGCGCCATAAGCATGCTCTTGCTGCATTTGCGCTAATAGCTCGGCATCCAATAAACGACCTTGTAACAAAGCCATATAAAACCCAGCCAGTGCACGAGCATCGCAATGTCCTGTTGCTGCCGGCTGCTCCAGCGTACGCCATTGCTGCTTATTACTACTGGTTAACATCGAGGGTGGATTAGCAAATGCGCGCGAGGCCATGCTTTGTGGCTGCATAATCGCTTGCAGTAGTCTTTGCGCCTGTGCATCACCTTGCGCCCCCTTGATGCGTGACGTATCACTAATACGCGCCAAGTCGCTATCGTGCACACCTACATAAAAATCCAACCCTAGCGGCTCGCTGATACGCTGCGCAATAGCTTTGCCTGCGCTGCGCCCACCAACCCGCTGTATCAGCTCACCCAGCAACCAGCCATAAGTCATGGGCGCGTAGCCATGGGCTGTGCCAGGCGGCCACCAAGGCTGCTGCTGTTCTAGCGCCTCTGTCATTGCATACCAGTCATACAAGGCTTCTGCAGGCAGCTGCTGTTCGATTGCAGGCAAGCCTGCTTGGTGGCTCAGCAGTTGGCGCACGGTTATTGTCTCTTTACCCAGCACAGCAAATTCTGGCCAGTAGTCTGCCGCTGGTGCCTCCAGTTGCAGTTTACCTTCCTGTACCAACTGCAAGGTCACTACTGCCAGCAGCGGCTTACCGCAAGAAAACACATTGACCAGCGTGTCACGTTGCCAAGGCTGCTGTCCTACGCGATCCTGTATACCACCCCAAATATCAATCACTGTATCGCCAGCTATCTGTACACACAAAGCCGCACCACGCTGCTCTGGTTGCTGCAGTATCTGCGCAAACGCTTCAGCAACTGGGGTAAACTCTGGCGCAAAATAACCTTCAATATTCATCCATACCACCTATCACGTCAGCTGCTGCGTAAAAGCCGGCAAAGAGTTCAAAATTGCCTTGCCGTAACGCTGAGTCACTAAACGGCGATCCAAAATAGTAATCTGACCTGTATCTGTTTCACTACGTAGCAAACGCCCACAGGCCTGCACCAGCTTTAATGAAGCATCAGGTACCGTAATTTCCATAAACGGATTACCTCCACGGGCCTCAATCCACTCAGCCAAAGCCGCCTCTACGGGTTCGTCCGGTACGGCAAAAGGAATTTTGGCAATGACCACATGCTCACAATAGGATCCCGGCAAATCAATTCCTTCGGCAAAGCTCGCTAAACCAAATAGCACGCTATGATGACCTTCATCCACATTGGTTTTATGCTTGGCAATTGTTTCCTGCCGTGACAAGCGCCCCTGCATTAAAACCCGCTTGCGCCATTCTCTATCTAATGATTCAAAAACGTCCTGCATTTGTTTGCGCGAAGAAAACAACACCAGAGCACCCCGGGCGCTTTCTAATAACTTGGGCAGCTCACGCACAATTGCCATGCTATGCGCCTGCACATCTCTGACATCAACCCCAAGATCTGGTACGCGTAATAATCCGGCCTTGGCAAAATTAAACGGACTGGGAACCGCCACCGTCTTAGCACTCTGCAGCAAACCCGCGCGCATACGAAAACGTTCAAAGCTTCCCAGTGCGGTTAATGTCGCCGAGGTTAAAACTACGCCACTGGCGCGATACCACAGATTAGCGCGCAATGTATCAGCCGCCAAAATCGGACTGGCACAGACCTCAATATCGACTCCGGCCCCCGAATCAGCCAACGCCATCCAACGTGCGGTAGGCGGTGCGCCTGATTTATCCTCAGCAGTAAAGACAGCCCACAGATTAAAGTTACCCTCAGCACGCGCAAACAGACTACCAAAATAGGGCAGCCACTGCTCAGCCGTATTACGGTCAATACCTAAGCCCAGCTCATCCTCAAGCACTTTTTTCAACAGCTCATTAATGCGCGCCAGTTTGTCAGTTAATTGCTCAAACCCCTTTTTCAGCTCAATACCCTGTTCACGCAACCCCTCAGGCACTATCCCGTCAACGAAGCGATAACGTGGTCTTTCATAGCCTTCATATTCAGTGCTGGGTTTAAAATCAGCCAACTGCTCACAAGTAATAAAAATCAGTTGTTGTTGCTCATGCAGCTGTTTAGCCAGCTCTGGAACCTGCTCCATCAACCGCCCTAGCTCACCCATCAAAACATACTGCTTAATGCTTTTGGTTGCGCTCTTGCTGACCTGAGTTAGCCAATCACGCGTGGCTTTTAAGCGAGTAAAATGTGCAAAGTGGCTAATGGCCTTATCTGGCAGATGGTGCGCTTCATCAAAAATGTACAGTGTTTTGCTCGGTTCTGGCAGCACCTTGCCACCACCCAGCGCCAAATCCGCCAACACCATATCGTGGTTAGTTACGATAACATCAGTTTTATCCAAGCCATCACGTGCCTTATAAAAAGCGCAGTTTTGGTAGTGACTGCAACGTCGCCCAGCACACTGGATATGGTCGGTAGTCAGCAAGCTCCAAGTTGGTTCTTCTAAGACCTGCGCCCAATTATCACGGTCGCCATCCCAGTGTCCAGCTGCTAGTTTTTCCATCATGTCTTGAAACAGCTGATGCTGCTCAGCATTGACGTCTATGGCATATCCATCCTCGGCGAAAAAATCAGACATTGCGCTTTGTTTGCCCTGGCTTTCTAAATGCCTATCGAGCTTATGCAAACACAGGTATCTGCCCCGCCCCTTAGCTAAAGCAAAACTAAACTGCAGGCCGCTATTAGCAATCAGATCGGGTAAATCTTTATTTACAATCTGCTCCTGCAGGGCCACGGTAGCCGTAGAAATAACCAGCTGTTTTTCCGCATGCTGGGCTAAGGGTATCGCAGCAATGCTATAGGCAACGGTTTTCCCCGTTCCGGTACCAGCCTCAATAGCGGCTACAACTGCTTCGGCGGGCTGCTCTTGCTCGTCAGTACTAATGTCAGCAAAATTTCTCGCCACCTCAGCGATCATCATTTTTTGTCCGTAACGTGCTGTTAAGGATTTCTTCTCAAGAAAGGTTGTATAAGCCTTTTGAATTACGTTTTTTAGCTCTGCGCTTAGCATTAAAAATCCTTGACCATAGACAAAAAACCACCACCAATAAGATATTAATATCCTAGCCCACAAACCATCTGTTACCGGAAAACTGCTATGTGCTGCCCAACACGCTCGTTAAGCATTTAAATCATTAATAATCTGCTAAACAGGTAAAAATAAAGTTTCGGCCAAACCATCCGATACAAAAACATAGCTCGTTCGCAAAAAGGTGAGACATGTTAGCTCTAACCAGCATTAAAGGAAAAATGACCGCCGCCATTATAGTGACAATTGCGCTCATTGGTGCAGCACTTGGTTTTACATTAAGTGGCGTGCAGCAAATCAGTGATGACTTTACGCACTATATTAATTTTAACCAAGCACGATTAGAAAGCTTGCACACCATGTACGGTTACGGTGCTCTGGCTGGCCTCTCTATTCGCAACAAAGTTTTTAATCCTGAACTAAAAACGCCTGCAAAAATGCTCGAAGAGTCGAACAACAAGTTTTCTAACGCTTTTGAGCTGTACCGCAAAACATCAGACAACACCGATGAAAAACTCGCTCAACAACTCAAACAAATCGAACAAAACTGGCAAAGCTCTTTGGCGGTACGTAGAGAAGTGCATGATCTGGCTGAACAAAACCAAGTTGCCCTGGCCTCGCAACTGCTCGCCAGCCAAGAACAGCCCACTTGGCGTGTGATACGCGTAACGCTAGATGAATTGATTGAACAAGAGCGCGAACAAACAACACTGGCCCACAACCACGTCCAAGAACAGGTTACCTCAACCTTTATTAGCGGCTTGGTGATTGGCGGTTTAGCTGTAGTAATTATTTTATTACTCAATGCCACTATTATTCGAATGGTTCTGCAGCGAATTTTTGTTACCCATAAAATGGTGGATAACCTGTCACAGGGTGATGGTGACTTGACGCAACGCCTGACGTTACACGGTAATGACGAAATCGCACAAATGACCCACAGCATTAATACCTTTATCGAAAAAGTACATTTATTAGTCAAAGATGTATCGCAGTCTACCCAGCAAGTAGCGCATGCGGCTGAGCAATTGGCACAAGTCACCGCACAATCCAACCAACTAGTACACAACCAACGTCAAGAAACTGAGCAAGTAGCAACAGCCATGCATGAAATGACAGCCACTGTGCAAGATGTTGCACAAAATGCCTTACTGGCATCTGCAGCAGCGCAAGAGGCCGATGCCGAAACCCTGCTAGGTAGAACCGTGGTCGGCAACACTGGCTCAAGTATTGATATGCTCGCCAACCTAGTTACTGCGGCGGCAAATCTAATGGAGCAAGTACGCAGCGACAGTGAACAAATTGATAGCATTTTGGATGTTATTGGTGGCATTGCCGAGCAAACCAATCTATTAGCCCTCAACGCTGCCATTGAAGCGGCTCGTGCGGGCGAACAGGGACGTGGCTTTGCCGTGGTTGCTGATGAAGTGCGCAACCTTGCCCAGCGCACCCAAGGTTCTACACAAGAAATTCATGACATGATCGTAAAGCTGCAGCAAGGGGTTAGCCAAGCAACCACCAGCATGCAGCAAGGGCGCAACCAAACCACTGAAAGCGTAACCCATGTGCATGAGGCGCAAGCGGCATTAGCGAAAATATCGACTGCTGTAACGCGCATTACGGATATGAACGCCAATATTGCTAGCGCTGCCGAACAGCAATCCGCCGTTGCCGAAGAAATCGATCGTAACATCAATAATATTAACGACATCACCCAAAAGGTAAGCCAAAATGCTGGCCTTACCAACAGTGCCAGCCAAGAACTGGCACAACTGGCGGAGCAGCTACAGGCTCAAGTGGGTAGCTTCAAAACTTAATAGTTTGGGCGACAGGCTCTAGTCAGCCAGTTTGATATGGGAAATATCAGGCACCAAAACATCCTGCGGCGCTGGTTGATGCCCCATATCGCTGCCCACTGGCGCTAAGCTCATCGCAGAAATATCAACATCAAATTCTGGCTGCTCTTGATACTCGACTAGGTCAGACCCCACGGGTGCTATAGCAAAGTCTGGTGCTTGCACATGAGTAAACGCCGCCATATATGCATCACGCGGCACAACCTCTGCACCGCTGCGCGTACTCGGCTTACTTGCCGCTGGCACAGCAGCAGATTCTACACTGTCTGATTCAATTTTTCGTACTTCGAGTATTGCACCAGCGGCAGCAAAGGCTTTTTGGTATTTAAGCGCTGTTGCTTGATCCACCTTTTGCTTAATCACCACACGGCGACCTGAAAAAAGCTGCTCCATAAGCTGCTCATTCGCATTAAACAGGCGCTGCACTCCCTGCTTGGTTTGCTCAAGTTCGGCTCCCAGAACAATTTGTCCTGCAAAAGCTATCTCAAAATACTCCATGTGACACTCCCTCATTCAACCACAGCGATGGTTTAACAAACCATTTGCAGAACCAACTTAAACTGTATCTCAATAGCCCGTACCATACGGCAAAGCAAAACTGTGAGCCGCCAAGCATGTCTCATGCTGTAAAATACAACCAATGTTGCATGTTTTCAATTATGCTCGTATTTTACCCAAGCCTAACAAGCGCCGCTGACAGCATTTAATCACAGAAGGTTTTAAAAATGGTGACCACTAACATCCTGGGCAAATGGAAAACTGCATTTTTGTTTGTGCTTGTAGCGAATCTGACTAGCGGTTGCAGCACTTGGTTTAGCACTAATTTTGAAGAACCAAGCGTACAGTTGGTTGATGTTGAAGTGATTCAGGCACGCTTGCTGGAGCAGCATTTCAAACTGTATTTTCGTATCGACAACCCCAACAGCAGTAACCTGCCCGTTCGCGGCATTGAGTACGAAATTCATTTAAACGACGTCCCCTTAGGCAAAGGCAAAAATAATAAATGGATAACCGTACCAGCCCACGGTCATGCTTATTTCGATGTGCCTGTGCAAACAAACATATGGCGACATATACGCACCCTCGTTCGCCTACTTGAAAAGCCCGACCAAAAAATTAACTATTCACTACAAGCGCAAGTAAAGACCGGCTTACTGTTTAAGAAAAAAGTTAAAGTGACTCGCAACGGCAACATTATTCCCGGTGAGTTTCTTAAGGACTAGCACAGTCTCCGCTCTGCTGACATAGCCCTGATCGGGTCTGCCGCAACTTATTGCGCCGTGCTTGTGCGACAAACTCTGCCATCCACCCAGCGACAACTCTGCCGTCGTGCTGCTGCTCTAAGCTAGCCAAGCATTGTGCATAAAACTCTGGCGAATAGATTGAGCGGCGCAAATTCAATAATGCACGGGAAAAGTCGTGAGTAAACTCAGGATGCCCCTGAAAACAAAGCACCTGCTCACCCACCACATAAGCTGCATTAGGGCAAAATTCGCTGCTAGCAATGCGTACAGCCTGCTCTGGCAAGCGAGTCACCTGATCTCTATGACTGATAAGTAGCTGTAACTGCTGCGGGACGTCCAAACCTGCCACAGGTGCATTAAGCACCTGATAACAATGCACACCAACACCCCAGCCTTGACTTGCTCGTTCAGTCAAGCCGCCCAAAACTAGAGCTAATATTTGGTGACCAAAGCACACGCCAAGCAACACATCACCCTGCTGATAACGTTGCTGCAAGTATTCACGCAAACGCACAATCCAAGCATCCATAGCAAAAGAATCTGCTTTGCTGCCCGTAACCAAAAATGCATCGTACTGACTGCTATCATCAGGATACTGTTGCGCTACCACATTATAAACCTCGCAGCGCACCGGAAGTGCCTGCTGAGCTAACAGACGTTCAAACATCTGACCAAAACTATGGTATTGGCTTTCTAAATCTGGATGTAAATCATCAGCTTGAAGGATACAAATACGTAGCGGCATGATTCTCTCTCAAAAAAAACGAGCAGTTTTTAGGCTGCTCGTTACTTTAACATTTACACCCACTAAGCAAATAGTGGTTTGTAAAAAGTAGTATTACTCATGATAACGACGTAACTTAAGCGCCTTACCCGCTACACGCGTGTCTTTAAGCTTACCCAAGATACGTTCTAAACCTTCTTCCGGCAGCTCTACTAAGCTAAAGTTGTCTCTAATCTGAATACGACCAATCGCTTCTTTAGCTAAGCCGCCTTCATTAAGAATAGCACCTAACAAATTGCGTGCTGCAATACCGTCACGTGTACCTAAGGCTGTACGACAACGTACGCGCGCCTGATCCAACATAGGCGAGCTACGACGCTCACGGCGGTGCTCACCTCCAGCTGATTGACCGCGACGTTCTTGCGTGCGCTCACCACGTGCAGCCACCTGATTAACTGGATATTCACGCTCAATACCCTGCACATCAAAGGCCTGACCTTCAGTTAACTTGGACAGCAACGCCAAAGCAATATCCTGAACTTCACAACCCAGTTTATTGACCAGTGTATCGAGCAATGACTGATGCTGTTGCGCGCGCTCAAAACGTGGCTGTAAATCAGCCTGTAGATTATTAATCCGCGCGGTCAACAAGGTTTGTGCATCGGGCAGCTTCATTTCAACAATTTTTTGCTTAATGACGCGTTCAACCACTTGCAGCATACGACGCTCACGCGGCGTTACCAACAAAAGCGCACGGCCCGTGCGGCCTGCACGACCTGTACGACCAATACGGTGCACATAGGACTCTGGGTCATAAGGCATGTCTACGTTAAGCACGTGCGTAATACGCGGCACATCAAGACCACGCGCCGCTACGTCGGTAGCCACAACGATATCTAAACGTCCATCCTTTAATGAATCAACCACCTGCTCACGATGGTTTTGCGCGATATCACCATTAAGTGCAGCAACCTTGTAGCCTTTATCCTGCAGTTGCGAGGCAAGGTCGAGGGTTTGTTGTTTAGTACGTACAAAAGCGATAACCGCATCAAAATCTTCAACTTCCAGCAAACGCAAAATGGCGTTCGTTTTCTGGTCGTTATGCACCATGATGTGTGCCTGTTCAATACTTTCAACCGTTTGCGTTTTGCTGGCAATTTGCACCTGCTTAGGTTCACGCAAATGTTTTTGTGCAATAGCACGAATGGAATTAGGTACAGTCGCAGAGAACAATACCGTCTGACGCTTTTCTGGTATGGCTTTGAAAATAAGTTCTAAGTCATCCATAAAGCCGAGCTTGAGCATCTCATCCGCCTCATCCAGTACCAAGTATTGAATGCTGGACAGTAAACCACCATTGCGTGACAGGTGATCCACCAAGCGGCCCGGTGTTGCAACAATCACCTGTGCACCTTGGCGTAGAGCGCGCAACTGTAAGCCCATTGGCGCACCGCCGTACACAGCAACTACGCTAACACCCGGCATATTGGCTGAAAAGGTTTCAAACGCTTCAGAGACTTGCAAAGCCAGCTCACGAGTAGGAGCCAATACCAACACCTGCGGCTCTTTACGCTGCGGATCAATTTTTGACAAAATAGGTAACGCAAACGCGGCAGTCTTACCCGTACCTGTTTGCGCCTGACCGATCATATCGTGACCTGCCATAATAATTGGGATGGCTTGGCTCTGAATAGGAGAAGGCTCTTCGTAGCCTGCTTTTTCAATAGCGGTGAGAATAGGCATAGCAATGCCTAGGGCAGCAAAGCTGCTAATTTCTTGGGTCATATTTGCCTCATATGCACGCGCAAAAACCCAAGAAAATTGCATACCCATGAAAGATCACTAAGATCGACCCGGCAACTATGTAGGGTGTTTGCGTAAATGCGATAAATAAAAAGAGAGTGAAACGTCTAGGGAGCAGTCGTAGCCAAGTATTTCTTTGTGACTACGCAAGAATGCAGTATCCTGAACGGGACTGGTATCCAGTCGGCGCGTAGTATAGCAATTTTTTTAGCCAACTGCAGTAAGATTCATAAATATTATTTTAAGAACCCTATGTTAATGCTTTTTAGTGCCATTGCTTGCAGCGTGGCCGTCTCTGTATTACTTAAGTTGGCACGCTCTCACAACCTGCAAATTGCCCAAAGTATTTTGGTAAATTATGCCGTTGCCAGCGCCCTCACTTTGCTGCTACTTAAACCCAACCTCGCCGTATTGGCAGAGCCTTCTATACACTGGCTATTGCTGATCAGCCTTGGCATTTTACTGCCCAGTGTTTTTTTAATTATGGCTAAAGCGGTAGCCCACGCAGGCATAGCATTAAGCGATGCGGCCCAGCGTTTGTCTTTATTTATCCCACTGTTAATGGCTTTTTTGATTTTTGCTGAGCCACTCAACATGAGCAAATTTGCTGGCATAGCTCTGGCGCTGGCAGCATTAATGGGTTTGATTTATCGACCCACCAAGAGCGCTCGTAAAAACACCAAACAAGCCGCATGGGTTTTAATTGGAGTCTGGCTGGGTTATGGCGTTATTGATGTAACCTTTAAACAGCTGGCAAAAACAGGCGCTGCATTTTCCGCCAGTCTATTGGCTAGCTTTGTCTTGTCGGGCTGCCTGCTTTTGCTGTGGCTGCTGGTGCGCAAAACCAAGTGGCATCCAGCAAGTCTGGCTGCGGGCATAATTTTAGGACTGCTTAATTTTGGCAATATCTATGCCTATATTCGTGCCCACCAAACTTTTCCCGAAAACCCCACGCTTGTCTTTACCGCTATGAATATAGGCGTCATCTGTATGGGTGCTTTAATAGGTGTTGCCCTATTCAAAGAAAAACTACATCGAGTAAACGTGCTCGGCATTGCTTTGGCTGTAGCGGCAATTGTTTTACTTATCCCTTATTGACATCCTCCCCGCCCTAAAGGACGGGGATTCCCTCTACAGGACGGCCATGCCCGACCGCAAGAATGTTCTTGGC